>NZ_VRUW01000072.1:0-25901 GCF_008039475.1 Methylobacterium sp. WL12
GGTGGGGCGCGTGCGCCGGCGCTGATCCCCGGCGGAGCGCGGGGGGCGGCGGCGAGGACGGGACGCCACGGGGCGTCGACCGCCGGGGGAGCGGACCAGGCGACCGCGACGTCGGCCGGAACCGGCACGTCCGCCGTCGACATCGCCTGCGCGGCCGTGCAGCAGGCCAGGTGGTCCGCGTGATGCGGGGCGTGCTCTGGGCCTCGCCCGTCGGCGCCGGCATCCTGCAGGCAGAGCGCGTGCGCCGGATCGAAGGTCCGGACGGTCGTCATCCCGCCCAGCACCGCCTGCAGGGCAAGCGCATAGAGCGCGGTCACGGCGATGACCGCGCGGCAGACCCGCCAATCTGGCCGCCACATGCGCATGCCTCCACACCTAGGGCTCAGCCCGGCGCGCCGTCAATGCGGCAGACGCCGCGCACCGCCGATTTCGGCGGCCCTGTCGCCTAGAATCGCCCCGCCAGCGTCAGCCGCACGGCGGTGGGCTCGACCGGGTGGAAGTGCCGGTCGGCGACGCCGTCCGCCCCTTCGCCGGGCAGGCGCGAGACGTAATAGTAGGTGATCTGGTCGGACTTGGCGTTGGTGAGGTTCAATATGTCGAGCGACAGGCAGAAGCCGCTGTCGAAGTTGTAGCCGACGCGGCCGTTGAGGAGCGCCGTCGGCTTCGAGCGCACGGTGTCGTCCTCGATCAGCGGGCGCGGGCCGAAGTAGCGTAGGCGCATCGACCCGAACCAGCCGAGGCCCTCGCCGAATGTGAACCCGGCCGACGCGATCGTGGTCGGCGCCTCGGGGATGCGGTTGCCCGCCGGGTCGACGTCCGAGAAGCGGGCGTTGGTGACGGTCAGGTCCCCCTCCAGCTTCAGCCAGGGCGTCACCGCGTAGCGGTTGGTCCACTCGACGCCGAAGCGGCGGCTCGGGCGGCTCGGCTCCGTGGTGCCGGTGTCGCCCTGGAACAGGTTCTCCGACGCGAAGTCGAGGCGGAACAGCGCGACCGCCGTCTCAAGCCCGGCGATCGAGCGGTTGCGGATGCCGACCTCGTACCCGGTCGAGGGCACCAGGAAGGGCGAGCGCGTCGTGTTGAACAGCGAACTCGCCGGGTCGACGGTGGCGGTGACGCCGCGCACGTCGTTCGAGTGGAAGCCGCCGCCGTAGTTCAGGTAGAGCTCGGTGTCGGCCCACGGCCCCAGCACCAGCCCGAGCTTCGGGTTGACGACGCCGTCCCGCGCCTTGCCGCTGTTGGCCGCCGTGTCGGAGACCACGTCGGCGTAGTAGCCGTCGGCGCGAAAGCCCACGCTGGTGCGCAGCCAGTCGGTCCAGCGCACGCGGTTGTCGTAGAAGAACGCCCCGCTCGCCTCCAGCACCCGGTCGTCGAGGACGCCCGCGCGGAACTGGCGGTTCACGGTGTTGAACAGCCCGACGCGGATCGAATCTGTGCGGGTCTGCACGCCGATTTCATTCTCCATCGGCAGTCCGAAGAGCGCGCCCTGGAACACGTGGCTCGCCGCGCCACCGCCGAGGATGCGCTGGTCGAGCTGGTGGAACTGGTCGCCGGCGACCGGGTCGTTGAGGAAGTAGGTGAAGTCGTTGAACAGGTTGAGCTGCTGGCGGATCACGTAGGCCGAGGCCCGCGTGATGCCGGTGTCGTCGGTCATGCTCCAGCGGCCCGAGAGCGAGAAGCGTGAACTGTCGCCGCCGTCGGCCGGGTTCAGGGTGCCGAACCGGCCGACGATCCCGTCCGCGACAGCGCGCGACGCGATCTGGTTGGTCGCGGTCCAGCGGCTGGCATAGGCCATGCCGGTGACGGAGAACCCGTCGAGCGCCGTGCCCTGGCTGTAGCGCACGACGCCGTTGAGCTTGCGCAGGGCGTCCGGCACGTCCCACGGGCCGTCGTAGACCTGCGCCTCGCCGGCCACCAGCAGGTTGCCCTGGCCGAGCGGCGCCGAGGCGATGGTCAGCGCCCGCGCGTAGCCGAACGAGCCGAACGAGGTCAGCGCAACGTTCTTCGCGACGGTGTCGAGGTAGTCGATCCGCACCGAGCCGGCGGAGGCGAAGTCGCCGTCGCGGACGAAGTACGGCCCCTTGTGGTACTCCACCGCGCCGACGAGTTCGGGGATCAGGAAGTTGATGTCGGCGTAGCCCTGGCCGTGGGCGTGGGTGCGCATGTTCACCGGCATCCCGTCGACGTCGATCGCGATGTCGGTGCCGTGGTCGAGGTTGAAGCCGCGCAGGAAGAACTGGTTGGCCTTGCCCTCGCCCGAGTGCTGCGTGACGATCAGGCCGGGCACGGATTCGAGGACCTCGCCCGGCCGGGTGATCGGGCGGCTGTTGATCTCGGCGCCGGAGATCACCCCGGCGCTCGCGGCATCCACCGACCGGAGGGTGCCGCCGACGCCGGTGGTGCCGCCGACGTAGCCGGCGCTCGCCGCCGGCCCCGGGCCGGTCGCGGCCGGAGCGACGGTCTCGGCCGTGACCGAGATCTCGTCGAGGTTGGCCTCGGCCACGCCCGGCTGAGACAGGGCGGACCGCATCAGGACGGCTTGTGGCGGGACGGCTGCGCCGACGACGAGCAGAAGGGTGCGCAGGCGCGGAGCGAAACGGGATACGGACACGGGACCTCGGGCGACGCGACGTGGCACGTCACCGCGAACGAGGCCGATCCCCCGCGCCGTCCCTCCGACGGCATGAGGCTTCGACACCCGCCGGGGCACCCCGCCCGACGCGCTTCGCGTGTGACCACGACCGAGGGCAGGTCTCCTGGCTCGCGGGTCGTCGCCCGCCACCGTCTTCCCGGATGCGGCGCATCCAGTGACGTTCGTTGGTGGAAGGCTCGCCGCTTACAGTTGCGGGGGCAGCCGCGGCTTCGACGAAGGCCCTTCCAGGCTCCCTCCCACCGCGTTCCCTTTTGATCCTCGATGAGGAACCCTCGCGCACAGGTTGCGTCGGGCGCGGACTGCGCGTCAATCCGGCTTTCGCAGCGCGTCGCCGGGTGTGGCCGATCCGCGACGCCGCGTTCACCTGCTGCGCGGTCGCGTGGCCATCATGCGAGCCGGTCTCCGCCTTGCTTCGGAACGCCCTAGCGGCTCGCTGCGAACCGGGCCGGGCCGTCGCCGCGGCCGGCGACCACTACGAGGCGCCGGACCTCGCCGCGCAGGAACGCCTGCAGGAAGCGGTCGTAGTTGCGGAACGACACGCAGCCGTTCGAGGCGCCGCTCGGCCCGAGCATGTAGGTGTGGGCGAGCAGGCCGTCGCGGCCGTGGATGGCGGCAGACCCGCCCACCGGGTTGAGGCGGATCGCCCGGACGCCGTGGAACAAAGCCTCGCGCTCGGTGAGGTCGTAGGTGCCCGGCGGGGTCGAGCCGCGCATCCGCAGGTGCACGAAGTCCGGGTGGTCCATGCTGGCGCCGAGACCGGAATGAGCTTCCAGCACCTCGCCGCCGGGCAGGCGGACGGTGCGGGCGCTGATGTCGTAGATCGCCGTGCCGGCGCCCGCGTCGGGGCTGGGGAACAGGCGGCCGCGCGACCGGTCGAGACCGGGGCTCTCCAGGGCGGCGTAGGCCAGGGCCGGGCCGGATTCCTTGCGCGCGGCGAACAGCTCCTCGAAGAACGACGGCGTCTCGGCGGTGGGCGCCGGCGCCGCCTCGGGCACCCGGCGCGGCGCCCGGCGCAGGGCGAGGCGCTGCGGCACGGGGGCGGCGATCAGATCCGCCGGGCGCGCCATCGGCAGCGGCATGATCTGCGCCTGGCGGAGGACTCGGATCTCACGCGGGCGCTGCGCCTGGCTTGCGACCTCGGCCTGCCGCACGATCTCCGCCCCGGTGGCGGGCGTCGCGGCGGGCTCCACCGCCGCGACGCCCGCCACCGGCTGGGCGAGGGACGGAGCGAGAGAGGCGGTCGGGGCGAACGCAGTGCCGAGGGGGATGCCGCGAAGGTTCGCGCGCACGTCCGGCCCCATCATCGGACGGGGATCGAACAGGGCCGCGAGGGCGGTCGAGGCGGCGCTCCGGGTCTGCGGGTTCGTGGCCTGCAGGTTCGTGGCCTGGAGATTCGCGCCCGGCGATCGCGGGTGCTTCCCGTCGCCGGTCGGCACGCCCCCGAGGGTGACGAGGCAGAGCAGGCCGGCCAGCGCGTTGCGCAGGGTCGGATGGCTGCGGGAGCGTCGGCGACGAACGGGGCGCGCGTGGCCGCCGTGGGAACGCAGGTGATGCGGCAGGGGATGCGGCATGTGATGAGGCATGCGGACTCGAACTCGGACGCGAAGGCTGAGGCGGCGCCCGCGGCCACGCGCCGTCCGTCCCCCGCGACGGAGCGCGGGCGGTGGACCGGCCGAGGGGCTCGGCCGTGCGGGGATCGAGAGAACTGCGACTGATCCGTATTGAGCGCGCGTTTGGTTAATCCGCCCCTAAGCGGCCGGTCGCCGTGCGCGGACGGGGCACGAAATCGGGTCCGCGCCTCACACGGCGCGCGGGCACGCGATCGTGTTGCCGCTTCGTTCTTGCCGAGGCGGGGGCGAATCGGCGATACCGCCAAGCATGCGGATGTTCGCCCTCGCTGCCCTCCTGTCCCTGCCTATCCTGCCCGGCGCGGCCGCGGAGGCGCCGCGGCCGGCCGACCCGGCCGCACTGGAGCAGGCGTGGCGCGGATGCGTGCGCGAGGCCTACGCTCACCAGTCGCCGACGCAGGGGCGGGCCGGCTCGCAGCGCAACGCCCTCGACGAATGCAAGGCGCGCGAGGACGCCGTCGTGGCGGCCCTGATGGCCGCGCGCACCGACGACGCATCCGGCCGCGGCGCCCGCTCGTTGCCGGCGCGCGCCCGCGCCTGGGCGGCCTCGGTCGCGGCCTACGTCGTCGATCCGGTCTCGTCCTGGATCGCGATGCTGCGCGACTGAGCGGCGGCCTTCGCCGCCCGCCGGGCGGGGGCCGCCTCACCGTCCGTAGATGTCCTCGACGCGGATGATGTCGTCCTCGCCGGTGTAGGAGCCGACCTGGACCTCGATCAGCTCGAGGGGGATCTTGCCGGGGTTGGCCAGCCGGTGCATCGAGCCGATCGGCAGGTACACCGCCTCGTTCTCGTGGACGAGGACCAGGCGCTCGCCCAGCGTCACCTCCGCCGTGCCCTTCACCACCACCCAATGCTCGGCGCGGTGGTGGTGCTTCTGGAGCGACAGGCGTCCGCCAGGCGTCACCATGATGCGCTTGACCTGGAAGCGCTCGCCGATGTCGACGCGCTGGTACCAGCCCCAGGGCCGGTACATCCGCCGGTGCGCGTCGGCCTCCGGGTGGGCGCGGGCGCGCAGCACCCCGACCAGCTCCTTCACCCGGCCCGACTGCGCCTTCGACGCGACCAGCACCGCGTCGGGCGTCGCCACCACCACCACGCCGTCGAGGCCCACCACCGTGGTCAGGCCCTCGCCCTCGCTGTGCACCAGGCTGTTGGTGGTGCCCAGCACTTCGACCCGGCCGCGCAGCGCGTTGCCGGCGTCGTCCTGCGGCAGCACCTGCCAGACCGCGTCCCAGGTGCCGACGTCCGACCACGGGAACGAGACCGGCAGCACGCCGGCCCGCGTCGTACGCTCCATCACCGCGTAGTCGATCGAGATCTTGGGCGCCTGCCCGAACGCCGTCGCGTCGAGCCGCACGAAGTCGAGGTCGACGGCAGCCCCCTCCAGCGCCGCGCGGGCGGCGGAGACCACCGCTGGCGCATGCGCCTCGAGCTCGGCCAGCATCAGGTCGGCGCGAAACAGGAAGTAGCCCGAGTTCCACAGGGCGCTGTCCGCGATCAGCGCGGCTGCGCCCTCCTCATCCGGCTTCTCGACGAAGCGCGCCACCGCGAAGGCGCCCTCGGCCTCCGGCAGCGCGGCCCCGCGGCGGATGTAGCCGTAATCGGTCGCCGGCCGCGTCGGCTCGACGCCGAGCGTCATCGTGTAGCCGGCTCGCGCGCCCACGGCCGCCGTGCGCACGGCGGCGGCGAAGGCGGGAACGTCGCCGATCACGTGGTCCGCGGCCATGATCAGCACCACCGTCTCCGGGGCGACGTTGGCCGCGTGCAACGCCGCCACCGCGACGGCGGCGGCCGAGTCCCGTCCCTCCGGCTCCAGGATGATGTCGCCGGCGATGCCCGCCTGCGCCAACTGCTCGGCCACGATGAAGCGCGACTCGGCCGAGGCGATCACCGCCGGCCGGGCGAAGGTCGCGAGGTCGCTCACCCGCCGCGCCGTCGCCTGGAACGTCGACTCCGACGCGTCCACCAGCCGCGCGAACTGCTTGGGCATGCTCTCGCGCGACATCGGCCACAGCCGCGTGCCCGAGCCGCCGCACAGGATCACGGGGAGAATGCGGGCGGTGCTCATCTGACGACTCCTGTTCCCGGTGCCGCCGCGCGGCGACCCGACCGACGTTCTTCGCGCCGGTCGCGTGACCCGGGCGGTGCCCTCACTCCAACCCGAAGGTCCGCCCCGGGAACCCGGCCGCATCGAAGTAGCGCTGGTCCCCGACCTGCTGGAAGCGCAGCACCGTGGTCAAGCCCGACGGCGACGGTTCCGAGCGCAACGTGCCGGCCTGGGCCTGCGGCACGGGGGCGTCGCTCGTTCCCTCCCGCATCGCCTCCCGCATCGGGCGGCCGATCAGGCGGCCCTTGGCGGGGATCTGGAGCTTGAGCAGGGCGGCGAGAGTCTGCCCGACGTCGGCGTTGCTCACCGGCAGCGCATCGACGAAGCCGGCCTTGAAGCTCGGGCCGATGGCGGCCATGAAGTTGTGGGTGTCGGCCCGGCTGAAGCTGCCGTGCATGCCCTGGCCCTGCTGCAGCGCCGTGTCGGCGACCTCGACGACGCAGGTCTCCGGGTTGGCGCAGCCGGTGCTGTACGAGCGGAAGTTGACGACGATCGCCGGTGTCGGGGTCGCAGCCTCGCCCTTCAGGTTCACAGCCGAGAGCGGCAGCGTGCCGGGAAAGCTGCCGAGCGCGTCGTCGACGAACAGGCCGCTGACGTAGTCCTGCTCCAGGAGCGCCGCGACCGTGCGGGCGGCGAGCGCCTTGTCGCCCTTCGGCAGGTAGACGAGGTCCGAGCCGCCGTTGACCGCGACCACGAGGTCCGGCGCCTTCGGGTCCGGGCCGAGCAGCGCGTTGCCGAGCTTCGGCCGCTGGCCGGCGAGCACCGGGGCGGCGCTCGCGTCGGGCTCGTGCAGCGGCAGGCCGAGGGCCGCGGCGAGGTCGAGCGCCAGGAAGCCCGGCGGCAGCTGCCCGGCGGGCACGCCCGGCAGGGCGGTCTTCGCGGACGGGCTCGTCGCGCTCTCCTTCGAGATGGTCGAGAAGCCGTGGTCGGCCGCGACCACGATGTCGGTCGTGTCGGAAAGGCCGAGCTCGTCGAGCGCCCGGCGCAGCGTCGCGAGGTTGTCGTCGGCGTTGCGGATGCCGGCGAGCGAGGTCGGCCCGTTGATGCCGGGCACGAGCTTGCCGAGGCTGTCGCCGTGGTTGTGCTGGGCGCCGTCCGGGTCGCGCGACCAGAACACCAGCACGAACGGTGTCTCGCGGGCCTTGAACAGCGGCAGCACGACCTTCGTGGCGACCTCGGCGAAGTAGGCCTGCTGGGCGACGTTGGCCACGAGCGTGCCTGGCGTCGTCGCGTCGCCCGCCTTGCCGTTCTCCCCGCGCGAGGGGGCGGCGAGCGGCAGGTTACGGCCGGCCATCAGCCCCTGCATCTCGGCGCTGAACGGGATGCCGCGCGCCGAGCCGGTCTCGTCGTCGACGACGATCGTCGGGCCGCCGGTGCGGTCGGTGTGGTCGAAGATCAAGGTCGGCCCGACCTTGCCGATCGCCGCGGTGCTGATCCCGGCCTTGGCGGCGGTGCACAGCACCGTCTCCTCGTTCATCCAGTCGCCGTTGAAGACGGTATTCATCTCGCCGAGCACGGCGTCGTTCTCGATGAACGGCGTCACCGTTCCCGCCTGCGCGGCGATCGGCTTGGCGAGGTAGATCGTGTTCGAGAAGTCGCCGGTGTCGCCGAGCTGGTGCCCGGTCGCCATGCCCGATGCGTTGGCGGTGGTGAAGGTCGGGAACAGCGAATGGCTGTTGGCGAGGTTCACGCCCTGGTCGCGCAGGGCCGCCAGGGCCGGCGTGTTCTCCGGCGTGACCATGCCGGCGCGCAAGCCGTCGGGAACGAACAGGATCACGTTGCGGGGCCGGTCGGCCGCCGCGGCGGCGGTGCCGAGGAGGCCGGCGACGATGACGCCGTTGAGGATCGCACGCATCGCCGTCGTCTCCTGAAGGGCCGGCCGACTTCCGGCTGAAGGCCGCTTCTCGTCACGTCCGCATGACGCCCGTGTGACGTCGCAGGCGGGCGGGGCAGGCGGGCGAGACAAGTTGGGCGGGCCGAAACGCCTGGCCCGCCCGCGATGGGGCGCTTACATCGGCGGGGTCAGCCCGTCCTTGCCGACGGCGACCCGGCGGGCGCTCAAGGCGGTGCCGTCGCGGGCGGCCGTGACGAAGGCCTTGGCGCCGGGCTTGAGCACCATCTTGTCGGCGGGCTCGAAGGTCACGACCGGGGTTTCCGGCAGCACGACCACCGTCTGCGCGCCGTCCTTGTAGGTCACGATGAGGGTGCGCGCGCCGGACGCCGTCGCGCTGCCCGACACGGTGCCGTTGGTCATCGCGCTCTTCACGCGCGGGGCGGGAGCGTCGGCCTTGACCGTCCCGTTCGTCATGGCGCTCTTCACCCGCGTCCCGCCGGCGGTGGCGTCGGGGATCGTGTCCCAGCCGTAATGCCCCTCGCCGGTGCCGCGCATGGCTTCGGGGAACAACAGGACCTCGATCGCGGTGCGCGGGTTCTCGCCCTTGGTGGCGGTGCCGACGAAGGTGCCCTCCTTCACGTCGTCGAGGCTTGCCTTCACCACCGAGACGAACTTCGTGTCGTCGCCGAGCGCGATCGTCTCCGACACGCCGTCGATGGTCTTCAGGGTGATCGCGCCCGGCGCGACCGCCTCGATCGTGCCGCGCAGGCGCTCGACGACCGGGGCGGCCTGGGCGCCGCCGACCGAGAGGAGGCCGGCGAGGGCGAGAAGCGGGAGGCGTGTCATGAGGGGCCTGTCGTTTAGGAGGGCCTGACGGTCCGGCACGATCGTGCGGGAGCCTGCGGCCGTGGCGCGTCCGCTACCATGCCGGCGCCGGGCCCGGCACCCGCCGGCCGGCGCGGCCATCCGCCTCGCCGGGGCTCGCCCGCGGGACCTTGCCGGGAAACCTTTCCGGCCGATCTGGTGTTCGAACCGACGGGCCTCTCGCCCGCTCCACCACCGGACAGGCATGCAGATCCACCTCGACGCGGTTGGCGGCATGGCCGGCGACATGTTCGTCGCCGCCCTCCTCGACGCCTTCCCCCAGCACGCCGAGGGCGTGTCGGCAAGCGTGCGCGCCGCGAGCCGGGCGGGCGTCGCCTGCCGCGTGCTGCCCCACAACGACGGCATCCTCCAGGGCAGCCGCTTCCTGGTCTCCGGACCCGGCGCGCCCGACCCCGCGCCGCAGGCCGCGCCCGCTGCGACGCACCGTCACGAGCACGGCGACCACGATCACGACCATCACGATCACGCGCGTCCCGATGCGCACGGTACGTCCCACACCCACGACCACGCAGGCGACCACGATCACCGGCCGTGGTCCGAGATCCGCGCATCGCTCGAACGGGCCGACCTCGACGCGGCGGTGCGGAGTCACGCGCTCGCGATCTTCGGCCACCTCGCCGAGGCCGAGGCGCGCGTGCACGGCATCTCGGTGGAGCGGGTCGCGTTCCACGAGGTCGGCGCCTGGGATTCGATCGCCGACATCGCCGCCGCGGCCCACCTCGTCGCCGCGCTCGGCGCCACCCGCTGGAGCGTGGGCGCCCTCCCCCTCGGCTCCGGGATGGTGCGCACGCAGCACGGCCTGCTGCCGGTGCCGGCGCCGGCGACCGCGCTGCTGCTCGAAGGCTTCGCGACCCGCGACGACGGCGTGCCGGGCGAGCGGGTGACGCCGACGGGCGCCGCGATCCTGCGCCATCTCTGCGGCGGCGCCGAACCGGCGCCGACCGGCCCCCGGCGGCTCGGGCGCTCCGGCGTCGGATTCGGCACCAAGCGCCTGCCCGGCCTGAGCAACTGCGTCCGCGCCCTCGCCTTCGACGAGACGGCGCCAGTGGCGTCCCCGGAGGCGCATCCGGACCACCGCACCATCGCGGTGATCGCGTTCGAGGTCGACGACCAGTCCGGGGAGGACCTCGCCATGGGGCTCGATCGGCTACGGATGCGCGATGACGTGCTCGACGTCGTGCAGATGCCGGTCTTCGGCAAGAAGGGCCGGATGATGGCGCATGTCCGCCTGCTCGCCCGCGCCGACGCCCTCGATGCGGTGGCGGCGGCCTGCTTTTCCGAGACCGCCACGATCGGCCTGCGCCACGCGCTCGTCGACGGCCGCGCCCTGCCCCGCCGGGCCGCCACCGTCGCGGTCGCCGGCCGCGACGTGCGGGTCAAGCTCGCCGAGCGCCCGGGCGGCCGCACCGCCAAGGCCGAGGCCGACGACGCCCGCGCGGAGGGCGGCCACGCCGCCCGGACCGCCCTGCGCCGCGAGGCCGAGCGGCTCGCCCTCGACACCCCGGAGCCGAAATCGTGAGTTCGCCCCCCATCCGGCTCGAGGCCGTCCTCGCGGAGATCGGTTCCGTCGCCGTGGCGGTGAGCGGCGGCGTCGACAGCGTGACGCTGGCGGCGCTCGCCCACCGCGTCCTCGGCCCCGACGCCGCGCTGATGGTGCATGCCGCCTCCCCCGCCGTGCCGGCGGAGGCCACCGCCCGCGTCCGCGCCGAGGCGGCGCGCGCCGGCTGGAGCCTGCGGGTGATCGAGGCCGGCGAGTTCTCCGATCCCGCCTACCGCGCCAACCCGGTGAACCGCTGCTTCTTCTGCAAGACCAACCTCTACGGCGCGATTGCCCGCGTCACCGACCGGACGATGGCTTCGGGCGCCAACCTCGACGACCTCGGCGAGTACCGCCCCGGCCTCGACGCCGCGGCCGAGCACGGCGTCCGCCATCCCTACGTCGAGGCCGGCCTCGACAAGGCGGCGGTGCGGCGCCTGAGCCGCGACATCGGCCTCGGCGCGGTGGCGGACTTGCCCTCCGCTCCCTGCCTGTCGAGCCGGGTCGAGACCGGCATCCGCATCGAGCCGGAGGTGCTGGCCTTCATCCACGCGGTCGAGCGCCGCGTCGGCGCCGCGCTGGGAGCGGGGGGCGATGCGAAGCGCGCCGTGCGCTGCCGCGTGCGCGCCGCCGGGATCGTGGTCGAGCTCGACCCCACGAGCCTCGCCGCGCTCGACGGGCCCGGGCGGGGCGAGCTCGAAGGCTGGATCGCGGCGCAGGCGCCGGGACGCCTCGCTGCGGGCGCCGTCCGCTTCGAGCCCTATCGCACCGGCAGCGCCTTCCTCGTCGGCCGCGGGGCCGGGGCAGGAGCGTCGGCATGAGCGTGTCCGACGAGTTCACCCTGGACTTCGCCCGCGCCGACCGGATCGGCCTCGAGGAGGCGGTGTACTGCGCCGGCAAGTCGCCCGCGCAGGTCGACGCGATCCTCGATGCGGCGGCCGAGCGGGCGGCGCGCTTCCTCCTCACCCGCCTCGACCCGGACAAGCACGCCGCCCTGCGCGCCGTCCATCGGGAGGCGCTGGATTACTGCCCGGTCTCGCGCACGGCCGTCTTCGGCGCGGCGCGCGCGGTGGAAGGGCCGGCCCGCATCGCCGTGGTCGCCGCCGGCACCTCCGACGTGCCGGTCGCCCGCGAGGCGTTGCGGACGCTGGCCTACCAGGGCCGCGCCGCAACGCTCGTCGCCGACGTCGGCGTCGCCGGCCTGTGGCGGCTGACCCGCCGGCTGGAGGAGATCCGCGCCCATCCGGTGGTGATCTGCGTCGCCGGCATGGACGCGGCGCTGCCGAGCGTGCTCGGCGGCCTCGTCGCCGGCGCGGTGATCGGCGTGCCGACCTCGGTCGGCTACGGCGTCGCGGAGGGCGGCCGCACGGCCCTCGACGCGATGCTCGCGAGCTGCGCCCCCGGCCTCGCGGTCGTCAACATCGACAACGGCTACGGCGCGGCCTGCGCCGCCCTGCGCCTGCTCCACGCCGCCGAACGCCTCGCGGCCGCCTGAACCGACCCGTCGTCCGAACACAGGAGAATCCCATGGAACGCCGCAGCTTCCTTCAGAGCGCCGTCGTCGGCGCGGGCCTCGCCGCAGCCGGCGGAGGCGCCGCCACTGCGGCCGTCGACCCGGCGGCCCTGCCCGGCAACCGGCCGTCCGATCCCGCGAGCCTCCCCCTCGTCACCGATCCGGGCGAGCGCCGCGGCGAGATGCTCTACCGGTCCTTCGGCCGGCATTCCGACAAGATCTCGGCCATCGGCATGGGCGGGTTCCACCTCGGCAAGAGCGCGGTGACGGACGACGAGGCGACGCGGCTGATCCACCAGGGGATCGAGCGCGGCATCACCTTCATGGACAATTGCTGGGACTACAACGAGGGCCGCTCCGAGCTGCGCATGGGCGCGGCGCTGCAGGACGGCAGCCGGCGCGACAAGGTGTTCCTGATGTCCAAGATGGACGGGCGCACCAAGGAGGAGGCGACGAAGCAGATCGACGCCTCGCTGCACCGCCTGCGCACCGACCGGATCGACCTCGTCCAGCACCACGAGATCCTGCGCTACGACGACCCCGACCGGGTCTTCGCCGAGGGCGGCGCGATGGAGGCCTTCGTCGAGGCCAAGAAGGCGGGCAAGCTGCGCTACATCGGCTTCACCGGCCACAAGGACCCGCGCATCCACCTGCAGATGCTGGAGGTCGCCCACGAGCGCGGGTTCCAGTTCGATTCGGTGCAGATGCCGCTCAACGTCATGGACGCGCATTTCCGCTCGTTCGGCCACCTCGTGCTGCCCTACCTCGTCCAGAACGGCATCGCGGCGCTGGGCATGAAGACCTTCGGCGACGGCGTCATCCTGAAGAGCGACGCGCCGATCGAGCCGATCGAGTACTTGCATTTCGGCCTCAACCTGCCGGTCTCGGTGCTGATCACCGGCATCCAGAGCCAGCGCGACCTCGATCAGGCCTTCGAGGCGGTGAAGACGTTCCGGCCGATGGACAAGGCGGCGGTGGCCGAGTTGCTCGGGCGCAGCCGGCCCTACGCGCTGGAAGGCAAGTACGAGCTGTTCAAGACCAGCGCGACCTTCGACGGCACCGCCAAGAACGCGGCGTGGCTCGGGGAGGACGTCCCGGGGGTGAAGACCCTCGCCCCGACGATGGAGTGATTTTTGCCAGGGTGTCGGTGACCGCTGGCGCCCGCCGCCTATCCCTTCGATGATCGATCCGACCCTACCGTCAGGACACACCATGAAGCGCCTCGCCGCCCTCGCACTTCCCGCCCTCGTCCTGCTGCCGCAGGCAGCGCTCGCCCATCCTGGCCACGGCGAGGCCGCGGGCCTCGTCCACGGCTTCCTGCACCCGGTGAGCGGGGCCGACCACGTCCTCGCCATGGTCGCGGTCGGGCTGCTCGCGGGCCTGCGGGGCGGACGGGCCCTGTGGGCGCTGCCGGCCTCCTTCCTCGCGCTGATGGCGGTGGGCGCGGGGCTCGGCATGGCCGGGTTCGCGCTGCCGCTGGCCGAGGCCGGGATCGCCCTCTCGGTCGTCGCCTTCGGCCTCGCGGCGGTGTTCGGGCTTCGGCTGCCGCTCGCCGCGCTCGGTGCCCTCGTCGGCGGCTTCGCCGTCTTCCACGGTTACGCCCACGGCGCCGAGATGCCCGAGACCGCCTCCGGCCTCGTCTACGGACTCGGCTTCCTCGCCGGCACCGCCCTGCTCCACGCCGTCGGGCTCGGCCTCGGCCTGGTCGCGGCCGGAACCCGCCGTACGGTCATGGCTCCCATGCTCGGCGGCACGGTCGCCGTCCTCGGCGTCGCGCTGCTCGCGAGCCATTTCTAAGTCGAGACCTCCGGCGGGCCAGGAACCCGCCGGAGTTTCGCCGCACGAGATCTACGGTTCATCTTTCGGGATCGCGGAGTTTTCCAAACCTCGACTGTAATACTGCTAGTTTGGAACGATTATGATTTGAGCATGTGACGAACATGCCTCTTCCAATTTCGGCGCGGCCGGGTATGCGATGCTCCCCATGCGCGCGCACCGTCTCCTCCTCCCCCTGCTGGTCCTTCCCCTGCTCACCGCCTCCGCGGTCGCCAAGGAGATCCCCGTCGGGCCTCACGTGACCCAGAACGGTCTCGAGGTCGCGGCGGTGTACCTGCAGCCGATCGAGATGGACCCGCCCGACATGATGCGCGCGGCGGCGCAGTCCGACCTGCACCTCGAGGCCGACATCCGCGCGGCCAAGGACAACCGCAACGGGTTCGCCGAGGGCGACTTCGTGCCCTTCCTGGCCGTCACCTTCGAGGTGGTGAAGCTCGACGGCGACAAGCCCACCGACCAGAAGGTGGCGGGCGCGCTGATGGGCATGGTCGCCAACGACGGCCCGCATTACGGCGACAACGTCAAGCTGTTCGGGCCCGGGCGCTACCGCCTGAAGCTCACCGTGGCGCCCCCCGGGCCGCACGCGCATTTCGGCCGCCACGTCGACAAGGAAACCGGGGTGGCCGAGTGGTTCAAGCCGTTCGACGTCACCCAGGACTTCACCTTCGCCGGCATCGGCAAGAAGGGCGCGTATTGAGGATGCGGACAGCGACCAGCCTCCTCGCCCTCTGCGCGCTCCTCCTCGCACCGCTCGCGGCGCGCGCCGACGACATGCCGGTGATCAAGGTCGAGATGAAGGACGGGGTGATCCTTCCCGCGATCATCGAGGTTCCGGCCAAGACCCGCTTCAAGCTGGAGATCTCGAACACCGGCGCCTCGCCGGTCGAGTTCGAAAGCCTCGAGCTGAAGCGCGAGAAGGCGCTCGCCGCCGGCTCGACCTCGTCGATCATCTTCCGAACCCTCGATCCGGGCAGCTACGACGTCTTCGACGACTTCCATCCGGAGGCGAAGGCGACGCTGGTGGCCAAGGATCCGGTGGCGAAGTAGCCGGTGGCCGGCGCGACCCTCAGCCCCGGCCGGGAGGCCTGGATCGATGGACGCCTCGCCGCCTTCGGCGACTGGCTCCGCCGGCACGGCGGCGTGCTGCGCGGCATCCAGTGGGCGGTTGTGGGCGTCTACGTCGTGCTCGTCGCCGTGCCCGCCTTCCTGCCGCTGCCGGACCGCTCCGCGCACCTCTGGTCGAACCTGACGCTGCTGGCGCAGTTCGCGTTCTGGGGCGTCTGGTGGCCGTTCGTGCTGGTCAGCATGGTGGTGGCCGGCCGCGCATGGTGCGGGGTCCTGTGCCCCGAAGGCACGCTCACCGAGTTCGCCAGCCGCTGGAGCCTCGGCCGCGCCGTGCCCCGCTGGATCACCTGGGGCGGATGGCCGTTCCTGGCGTTCGCCGGCACCACGGTCTACGGCCAGATGGTCAGCGTCTACGGCTACCCGAAACCGGTGCTCGCCGTGCTCGGCGGCTCGACCGTGGCGGCGATCCTCGTCGGCGCCGTCTACGGGCGCAACAAGCGGGTGTGGTGCCGCTACCTCTGCCCGGTCAACGGCGTGTTCGCGGTGCTCTCGAAGCTCGCGCCGGTGAGCTTCCAGGTCGACGGCGCCGCCTGGAGCGCCTCGCCGAAGCCGCTCCGGGCCGACGGCTTCAACTGCGCGCCGCTCGTGGCGGTCAAGACCATGCGGGGATCGGGCGCCTGCCACATGTGCGGGCGCTGCAGCGGCTATCGCGGGGCCGTGCGCCTCGCCCGCCGCTCGCCCAACCACGAGATCGTGCACGTGGCCGGCGACGAGCCGTCGCTCGACCAGACCGTGCTGATCCTGTTCGGCATGATGGGTCTCGCCGTCGGCGCGTTCCAGTGGTCGTCGAGCCCCTGGTACGTCGACGGCAAGCAGTGGCTCGCCACCTGGCTGATCGAGCGCGGCGTGACTTGGCCGCTGGAGACCTCGGCGCCGTGGTTCGTGCTGACGAACTACCCCGAGCACAACGACGTGCTCACCCTCCTCGACGGCGCGATGCTGCTCGCCTACGTCGGCGCCGCCTGCCTCGGGATCGGCTTGGCGCTCACCGCGCTGGTGGCGCTGGCCACCCGCGCGGCCGGGCCGTGGTCGATGACCCGGTTCCACCACCTGACGCAGGCGCTGATCCCGATCGCCGGCTGCGGCGTCTTCCTCGGCCTCTCGGCGCTCACGGTCTCGTTCCTGCGTGGCGAAGGCATCGCCCTGCCCTACGTGAACGAGGTCCGCGCCGGCCTGCTCGCCGGGGCGAGCCTGTGGAGCCTGTGGCTGGCTTGGCGGATCGCCGGGCTGTCGGCCGCCGGCCCGCGCCGGGTCGCGGCCACCCTCTGCATCGGCGCCGCAGCCGGCCTCGCGGTCGCGAACTGGGCGCTTCTCTTCTGGATCTGGTAGCGCGCGCGCTTCCTCAACGCGAAAGCCGGGATATCCGCATGATCGGAGCCTTCGTCATCGCCTTCCGCGAGGTCATCGAGGCGGGCCTCATCATCTCGATCGTGCTGGCGGCCACCCGCGGCATCCCCGGGCGCGGCCGCTGGGTCGCGCTCGGCATCGTCGGGGGCCTGGCCGGCGCCGCCCTGGTCGCGCTGTTCGCGGAAAAGATCTCGGACGCGTTCGAGGGCGCGGGGCAGGACCTGCTCAACGCCGCCGTGCTGATCGTCGCCGTGCTGATGCTGGTCTGGCACAACACCTGGATGGCGGCCCACGGACGCGAGCTCGCCGGCGAGTTGCGGGCGGCGGGCGAGGCGGTCCGCTCCGGGCGGCGCACCGCGGCGGCGCTGGCGCTGGTCGTCGGCGCGGCGATCCTGCGCGAGGGCGCCGAGCTCGTGCTGTTCCTCTACGGCCTCGTGGCCTCCGGCGCGTCGGGCGCCGACCTGCAGGCCGGGGCGCTGGCCGGCGTCGGCGCGGGCGTCGTGCTCTCGGGCATCAGCTATTTCGGCCTCGCCTCGATTCCGAGCCGCTACGTGTTCTCGGTGACGAGCGCGCTGATCATCTTCCTCGCCGCCGGCCTCGCGGCGCAGGCGGCGCAGTTCCTGTCGAACGCCGGGATCGTCACCGGGCTCGACCAGATCCTATGGAACTCGTCCGGCCTGATCCCGGAGAACGGCTGGCCGGGCCGCGTGCTGCACGCGCTGGTCGGCTACACCGACCGCCCGACCGTGCTCCAGGGCATCGTCTACGTCGGGACGATCCTGGTGATGGTCGGGCTCATGCAGATGACCGCCCAGAACAAGCGCCGGGCCCTGCGTACCGCCTGATTCGATCGCCCGGTCTATCCGGCCGGACGGTCCCTCCTTGCCATCGCGGGCTCGCCTTCGGCGCCCCGGGATGACCGGGCGGGTGCAGAGCAAACAAAAAGCCCGCCGCGATCCGATCGCGGCGGGCTTTCTCGTGCCGGGCTCCCTGTGTGGGAGCGGGCGGATCACTCAGCGGCGGGGGCGGCCTTCGCCTTGTCGGCCTTCGCCTTGTCGGCCTTGGAGACCTTGTTCTTGTCTGTGCGCTCGGCGATGCGGGCGGACTTACCGCGGCGGTCGCGCAGGTAGTACAGCTTGGCCCGGCGCACCTTGCCGCGGCGGACGACCTTGATCGAATCGATCAAGGGGCCGTGGACCGGGAACAGGCGCTCGACGCCCTCGCCGTAGGAGATCTTGCGGACGGTGAAGCTCTCGTTGAGCCCGCCGCCGGAGCGCGCGATCACCACGCCCTCGTAGGCCTGGACGCGGGTGCGCTCGCCTTCCTTGACCTTGACGTTCACGATCACCGTGTCGCCGGGCTGGAAATCGGGGATGGTCTTGTTGAGTCGAGCGACTTCTTCCTGCTCGAGCTGCTGGATGATGTTCATGAATAGCTCCGGCCGTCGCGCCGCGCCGCCCCGGATGGGCTTGCGGGCGTCAGGATTTCGGCATCCTGTTTTGAGTTGGCGCCGTGATACACCAAGTGCCCGCGCTTGTCGATTGCCGGCCCTGGTTGAGAAAATCCGGTCCGCGGTCCACATGGAGGGCGGCGCGCACGCGCCGTTCCCGGCCGGCCTTGAACCGGCGCAGCGGACGAGGATTGTGTCAGATATGTTCATCCAGACCGAAGCGACCCCGAACCCCGCCACCCTGAAGTTCCTGCCCGGCCGGGTGGTGCTGCAAGAGGGCACCTTCGAGGCCAAGGATGCGGAGGGCGCCGCCCGCTCGCCGCTGGCGCAGCGCCTGTTCGACGTGCCCGGCGTCGCCGGCGTGTATTTCGGCCACGACTTCATCTCCGTGACCAAGGCCGACGGCGTGAACGAGTGGCCGCAGGTCAAGCCAGCGCTGCTCGGCGCGATCATGGAGCACTTCCAGTCCGGCGTGCCGGTGATGGCGGAAGGCGCGACGCAAGCCGAGGACGACGCGGAGGAGTTCTACGACGCGGCCGACCACGACACCGTGGTGACGATCAAGGACCTGCTCGAGACCCGGGTGCGCCCGGCGGTGGCGGGCGACGGCGGCGACATCACCTTCCGCGGGTACAAGGAAGGCGTCGTCTACCTGGAGATGAAGGGCGCCTGCTCCGGCTGCCCCTCCTCCACCGCGACGCTCCGGCACGGCGTGCAGAACCTGTTCAAGCACTTCCTGCCGGAGATCCGCGAAGTCCAGGCGGTCTGAGGCGGCCGGGCGCTTCCACCCGAAGCGCCCGTCACCCGAAGCACCCGTCACCCGAAGCGCCCGTGCAACACCTGCGCCCGAACCGCTCCGCGACGGCCGCCCCGCACTGACGGGCGCGGCCGTTTTGCCTTAGGCTCGCCCCTTCCTTCACAGGGTGAGCGGGAGCGAAGCCCCGGCGAACGGGAGTGGGCGTGCATATCCTGGCCATCGACACGGCACTCGAGCTCTGCTCGGCCTGCGTCGCGACCGAGACGACTGACGGCGTCGATCTGCTCGCGCAGGAATCGATGACGCTGGCCCGCGGCCACGCCGAGGCGCTGCTGCCCCTCGTCGAGCGGGTGATGGCCCGGTTCGCGGGCGGGTTCGAGGGCCTGTCCCGCGTCGCCGTCACCGTCGGCCCCGGCAGCTACACCGGCCTGCGCGTCGGCCTGTCGGCGGCCCGCGCCGTCGGCCTCGCCGCGAACATTCCCGTCGTCGGCGTGACCACCCTGTCGGCGCTGCTCGCGCCGCAGCTGGCGCTGAACGGCGACGGCCTGGTCGCCGCCGCGATCGATGCCCGCCACGGCGCGGTCTACCTCCAAGCGATGAGCGCGGGCGAGGGCATCGTCGTGCCGCCGACGCACCTGCTTCTCGAGGAGGCCGCCGACCGGCTCGGGGCCGGCCCGGTCACCCTCGTCGGCTCCGGCGCCGCATCGCTGGCGGCGGTGCTCCGCGCCCGCGGCGTCGCGGTGACGGTCGCGGGCGCCGCCGGCCCCGACATCGCCTGGGTCGCCTCGCTCGGCCTGGTCGCCGACCCGGCCCACGCCCTGCCCCGGCCGATGTACCTGCGCGGGGCCGACGCCCAGCCGCAGGACCGCGCGCGGATCGCCCGGCGATGACCCGCCCGGTCTCGCCCTTCTGGCCGCTGGAATGGTGGCTCGCCTGGTGGGAGGCCTGGGGCCCCGAGCCCTACGTCGCCCCCTTGCGCGAGGCCGACCAGGCGCGGACGCTGGCGCGTCTCCACGCCACCGCCTTCGCGCGGCCCTGGGACGCGCACGAGTTCGAGCGGATGCTGTGCGAGCGCGCGACGCAGGGGCACGCCCTGTGGCGCGCCGGCGCGATGCAGGGCTTCGTGCTGTCCCGCAAGGTCGCGGACGAGGCGGAGATCCTCACCGTCGTGCTGGCGCCCTCCGCCCGCGGCGGGGGCCTGAGCCACCGGCTGCTGCGCGAGCACCTCGGGCACCTGGCGCTGATCGGTGTCGCGCACGTCCACCTGGAGGTCGACGAGGGCAACGCCCCCGCGCTCAGGCTCTACGCCCGGCACGGCTTCACGCAGGTCGGCACGCGGACCGGCTACTACGCGCAGGCCGACGGCAGCCGCGCGACCGCGCTGACCATGCGGGCCGACCTGACGTGAGCGGCTGGTGACGCGCGTCGGGGTGGCCCTGCGGCTGGTCGTCTGCGCGTTGGCCTTCGCGCTGCTCGCCGGGCCGCACTGGCTGGCCCTGCGCTTCGGCGAGCGCCGCGGATGGGGCCTTGCGCCCGCCCTGTTCCACCGGGTGTTCCTGGCCCTGTTCTCGGTGCGGGTGACGCAGAGCGGCACCCCGCCCCGCCCCGGCGAGGCCGCCCTGGTGCTCGCCAACCACGTCTCCTGGCTCGACATCATCGCCATCGGCTCGCTGCGGCCGCTCTCGTTCGTGGCGAAGTCCGAGATCGCCGGCTGGCCGGTCGTCGGCACGCTCGCCGCCCTCCAGCGCACGGTGTTCATCGACCGGGCGCGGCGGGGCGCCACCGCCACCGTCAACGCCGCGATCGGCGACCGGCTGGCGCGGGGCGAGCTCGTGGTGCTGTTCGCCGAGGGCACCACCGGCGACGGCACCCGCCTGCTGCCGTTCCGCTCCTCGCTCGTCGGCGCGGCGCGGGCCGCGATCCAGGCCGAGACCGACCGCATCCGCCTGCAGCCGCTGGCGATCACCTATCCGCGCCGCAACGGCCTGCCCGTCGGCCGGGTCGAACGCCCCGAGATCGCCTGGTACGGCGACATGGACCTCGCCCCCCACCTCGCCCTGTTCTTCGAGAAGGGGCCGATCGACGTCCACGTGGTCTGGGGTCAGCCGATCGCCTTCGAGGCCGGCACCGACCGCAAGGCCGTCACCGCCCAGGCCGAGGCGGCGGTGCGCGCCGCGATGAAGGGCGCAGGGTCGGCGCCGGGCCCTGCGGCGACGGTGGGACCCGCCCCCGCCCGGCCGCTCGCCGGGCTCCCGGATGGCACGGCGGCGGCCTGATCCCGTCAGGCCGGCTCGGACGCGTGCGGCACGGTCGCCGTCAGCCGCAGGTTCATCGCCTTCAGGACGCGCACCGTCGTGTCGAGGCTCGGGTTGCCGTCCTCGGAGAGCGCCTTGTAAAGGCTCTCGCGCGATAGCCCGGAGGTGCGGGCGATCCGCGTCATGCCGCGCGCGCGCGCGGCGACGCCGAGGGCGTGCCGGAAGAGCGCCGTGTCTCCCTCCTCGAAGGCCGCGGTGAGGTACTCCGCCAGCGCCTCGTCGGTCTCCAGGTAGTCGGCGGAATCGTAGGGCTGCGTCTCGGTCATGCGCCGTCTCCGTCCTGCAGGCCCGCCGCCAGGGCCTTGGCCTGCACGATGTCCCGTTGCTGGCTGCTCTTGTCCCCGCCGCAGAGCAGAACGATCAGGGCCTCGCCGCGGCGGACGAACTACAGGCGATAGCCCGGCCCGACATCGACGCGCAGCTCGCTCACCCCGGAGCCGACCGGTTTCGCATCGCCGGCGTTTCCCGCGGCGAGCCGGTCGATCCGGATCGCGATGCGGGCCTTGGCGCGCTGATCCCGCAAGGCGCGCAGCCAAGCGTCGAAACCAGCCGTACGGCGGATGCGGATCATCATCTTTTGTATTCTATAGGATACGGTCTTGCAAGCGTTTGGGCCGGGTCGCGACGGCACGGCCGATCTATGGTAGACGCGTTCCGCCTCGGCCGCGGAGATGCTCGCGCGCCGTATCCCAAGGAACCCGGGACCCGACGCGGTGTCGAAAAAAGCCTTCGTCAAATCCTACGGCTGCCAGATGAACGCCTACGATGCCGCCCGCATGGCGGACGTCTTGGCCGAGCAGGGGTTCTCCGCCACCGACCACGTCGAGGAGGCGGACGTGGTGGTGCTCAACACTTGCCACATCCGCGAGAAGGCGGCCGAGAAGGTCTATTCCGAGCTCGGGCGCCTGCGCGTGCTCAAGGATGCGCGCCGGCTCGAAGGCCACGACACCCGCATCGTGGTCGCCGGCTGCGTGGCGCAGGCCGAGGGCGCAGAGATCCTGCACCGCGCGCCCGTCGTCGATGTGGTGGTCGGCCCGCAGAGCTACCATCGCCTGCCGGACCTGCTTGCCCGCTCGCACGCCAAGCGCGTGGTCGACACCGAATTCCCCGTCGAGGACAAGTTCGACCACCTGCCGGCGCGGCGCACCGCGGGCGTCTCCGCCTTCCTCACGGTGCAGGAGGGCTGCGACAAGTTCTGCGCGTTCTGCGTCGTGCCCTACACCCGCGGCGCCGAGGTCTCGCGCTCGATCGCGGCGGTCGTGGCGGAGGCGGAAAGGCTCGCCGCCGGCGGGGTCCGCGAGATCGGCCTCGTCGGCCAGAACGTGAACGCCTACCACGGGCTCGCCATCGATGGCGGGACCGCGACGCTCGCCGACCTGATCCGGGCGGTGGCGCGCGTGCCCGGCATCGCCCGCATCCGCTACACCACGAGCCACCCCAACGACATGGGCGACGACTTGATCGCGGCGCATGCCGAGATCCCGGCCCTGATGCCCTACCTCCACCTGCCGGTGCAGTCGGGCTCCGACCGCATCCTCGCGGCGATGAACCGCAAGCATACCGGCGACGCCTACCGGCGGATCATCGACCGGGTCCGCAAGGTCCGTCCCGACATCGCCCTGTCCTCGGACTTCATCGTCGGCTTCCCCGGCGAGACCGACGCCGAGTTCGCCGACACGATGCGTCTCGTTTCCGATGTCGGGTTCGAGAGCGCCTACTCCTTCAAGTACAGCCCGCGCCCCGGCACGCCGGCCGCCGAGCGCGCCGACGCGGTGCCGGAGGACGTCATGACCGCCCGCCTCCATGCGCTGCAGGCGCTGCTCGATGCGCAGCGCCACGCGTTCCAGCGCGCGGCGGTGGGCCAGGTGGTCGAGGTCCTGGTCGAAAAGGTCGGCCGCCGGCCGGGTCAGGTCGCGGGCAAGACGCCGCACCTGCTCGCCGTTCAGTTCGACGCCCCCACCTCCTGCATCGGGCGGATCGTGCCCGTGCGCGTCGTCGAGGCGGGGACCAACAGCCTGTTCGGCGAGGCGATCGAGGCCGCCGCGGCGGCGTGATCCCGGATCGCGCTGCGCGATCCGGCCCCCGCGACCGCGGGGCGGCGGCAATCCGCCGGGTCTCATGGGCTCGTGCCCACGAGGCTCGGCATGAGCGATGAAGGGAGTGTTCGTGGCGTCATTCGACGGAACGGCCGGGCGCGGTGGCCCCTTGCGCGGGCGCGGGCCCGCCGCGCGGCCGGTCGGCCCCGGCGCTGTCCAAGACGAGCCGGTCGAGGTCGCGCTGACCTTCGACGACAACCGCCTCGCGAGTCTCGTCTTTGGCCAGTACGACCAGAACGTCGCGCATGTCGAGCGGCGGCTGGAGGTGACGGCCACCGCGCTCGGCAACCACCTCGTGCTCAAGGGCTCGGCCGACGCCACCGAGCGCGCCCGCCGGGTGTTCGAGAAGCTCTACGCCCGGGTGCGGACCGGCGGCGGCACCCTGACGCTCGGCGACGTCGACGGCGCGATCCAGGAAGCCACCGTCCAGGGCCAGCTGTTTCCGGCGGCCGTGGTCGCCGCCGAGCCCGACCGGCCGCATTTCGAGCAGATCGCCACGCGCAAGCGCGGCGCGGTCCGCGCCCGGAACGCCGCGCAGGACGCCTACATCAAGGCCCTGCGCGCCAACGAGCTCGTCTTCGCCGAGGGGCCGGCCGGTACCGGCAAGACCTGGCTCGCGGTCGGCCACGCGGTCTCGCTGCTGGAGCAGGGGCACGCCGAGCGGCTGATCCTCTCGCGCCCCGCAGTCGAGGCCGGCGAGCGCCTCGGATTCCTCCCTGGCGACATGCGCGACAAGGTCGATCCCTATCTCCGCCCGATCTACGACGCGCTCTACGACTTCATGGAGGCGCGCCACGTCGATCGCGGCCTGCAAACCGGGGTGATCGAGATCGCGCCGCTGGCCTTCATGCGCGGGCGCACGCTCACCAACGCGATCGTGCTGCTCGACGAGGCGCAGAACACCACTTCGATGCAGATGAAGATGTTCCTGACCCGGCTCGGCGAGAACTCCCGGATGATCGTCACCGGCGATCCGAGCCAGGTCGACCTGCCGCCGGGGCAGAAGTCGGGTCTTGTGGAGGCGGTGAAGGTGCTCGACGGCGTCGAGGGCATCGGCCGCATCACCTTCCGCGACGTGGACGTGGTCCGCCACGACCTCGTGCGCCGCATCGTCACCGCCTACGAGGGCGCGGCCCACGGCGAGGCGGATGCCGACCGCAACCCGAATCCGCGCCGCCGGCCGCTCGCGTGATGGGGCACGAAATCGATGTCGCGGTCGAAGATGCGCGCTGGGACGACGCGGTCCCCGGGCTCGAAGCCTTCGTGATCCGCGCCGTCGAGGCCGGGCTCGCGGCGGCGCCCGATTCGCCCGCCGGCCCGGTCGAGGTCAGCGTCCTGCTCGCCGACGACGCGACGGTGCAGGATCTGAACAAGACCTGGCGGGGCAAGGACCGGCCCACCAACGTGCTGTCGTTTCCGGCTGCCCCGCAGCCGGCGCAACCCGGCCTCGCGCGGCCGCTCGGCGACGTCGTTCTTGCGTACGACACGTTGGTGCGCGAAAGTGCCGAGCAGTCGAAGCCGCTCGCCCACCACCTCGCGCACCTCCTGGTCCATGGCACCCTCCACCTGCTCGGCCAGGACCACGAGACCGGCGACGCGGACGCCGACGCCATGGAGGCCCTGGAGGTCGCGGCGCTCGCGACCCTCGGCGTGCCGGACCCTTACGCGGAACCCGTGGCCGGCTGAGCGGCGACGCCCCAAACGATCCCAGACACGAGAGACATGACCCACGATCGAAGTCGCGGCGCGGCCCAGGCCGCGCTCAGTTCCAACGAGGCGGAATCGGGTGCGCGCGAGCCCTGGTACGACCGCCTCCTCCAGGTCCTGCACCTGAAACCGCGCGATTCCCTGCGCGGCGACATCGAAGACGCCCTGGCCGAGCCCGATTCGGGCGAGAACGCGTTCTCGCCGCTCGAGCGCGCCATGCTCAAGAACGTGCTCGGGCTGCACAAGGTGCGCGTCGACGACGTGATGATCCCGCGGGCCGACATCGTCGCGGTCTCGGTCGAGACCGGCCTCGGCGACCTGCTCAAGCTGTTCCGCACCGCAGGCCATTCCCGCCTGCCGGTCTACGGCGAGACGCTCGACGACCCGCGCGGCATGGTCCACATCCGCGACTTCGTCGATCACATCGCGGCGCGCGCCGAGGCCGCCCCGCGCCGGAGCACCGCTCAAACGAACGGCGTTGTGCAACCCGTTGCGGGCGAGGAGCCCGTCGACGCGCCCAAGCCCGCCCCGCGGGTGCGCAAGTCGCCGGGCCGGGCGCTCCGCACGCTCAACCTCGGCAACGTCGACCTCACCGCGACGCTCGCCTCCACCCGGATCCAGCGGCCGGTCCTGTTCGTGCCGCCCTCGATGCCGGCGATCGACCTGCTGGTGCGGATGCAGGCCACCCGCACCCACATGGCGCTCGTCATCGACGAGTACGGCGGCACCGATGGGCTGATCTCGATCGAGGACCTGATCGAGATGGTCGTCGGCGACATCGAGGACGAGCACGACGTGGTGGAGGGCCGCCTGGTGCAGCGCCTGGAGGGCGAGGCCGAGGTGTTCGTGGCCGACGCCCGCGCGCCGCTCGCCGAGGTGTCCGAGGCCACCGGCGTCGACCTCGTCGCGGCGGTGGGCGAGATGGCCGAGGAGATCGACACGATCGGCGGCATGATCGTGACGCTGGCCGGCCGCGTGCCCTCGCGCGGCGAGCTCATCACCGGCCCGGGCGACCTCGAGTTCGAGGTGCTCGACGCCGACCCGCGCCGACTGAAGCGCCTGCGCTTCCAGCGCGGCCCCGCCCGCATCGCCGCGTCCGCGGCGCCGCTCGCCC
>NZ_VRUW01000073.1:0-25792 GCF_008039475.1 Methylobacterium sp. WL12
GGGTTACATCGCAGCGACCTCTCGCTGGGCAGGGGGAGCGCGGGTCCCTTCTCCCAGGGAAGAAGGACAGGATGAGGGGCGAAACTCGTCCTGAGAGGTCACGCCCCTCACCCCGACCCTCTCCCCCTGGGAGAGGGGGCCGGTCGGCGCCCTACCCGGCCGCGCGCGATCCCCGCCACAGCCGCCACAGGCGGCGCCAGCGTGCGGTCTCGATCGGCGTGTTGAGGGGGTCGTAGCCCGGGCGCTCCATGGCGGCGAGGTAGCCCTCGACCAGGGCGAGCGGCAGGAAGGCGGCGCGGGCCGTGGGCGCGATCGTCGCCCTCTCCGCGTCGTAGGCAGCGAGGTGCCGGCGGGCGTCGGCGCGCAGGTCCGCGCAGGCGCCGCGCAAGCCCGGCCCGCCGCGGCCGGTGACGATGTCCTCGCGGGTGACGCCGTGGGCGCGGAACACGTCGGCCGGCAAGTAGACCTGTCCGCCGCGGGCGTGCCACGGCAGCGCCCGCAGCAGCCCGGTGATGCCGTAGGCGACGCCCGCATGGCCCGCGGCGGCGGCACCGCCCGGCTCCGCGCCGTCGCACAGGATCAGGCTGGCGAGCCGGAACAAAGCCGAGGCGGTCTCGCCGCAATAGCCCTCCAGGTCGTTCAGCCGGGGCATCGGGTCGTCGTAGAGGTCGAACACGCGGGCGTCGATCAGGTCGACGAAGGGCTGGCGCCCGAGGCGGCGGGCGACGATCGCGTCGAGGAGGGCGGCGGCCACGGGGTTGGCCTTCACGTCGCCGCGGGCCTCGCCCTGGAGCGCGTCGCGCCACCATTGCAGGCGGATCTCGCCGGCCATCGGGTTCGAGGCGGCCTCGCGCACCCGCGCGATCGTCAGGCTGAAGGCGTAGAGGGCGAAGAGGTGCGGGCGGGCGCCTTGCGGCGCGAACAGGGTCGCGAAGTAGCGGTCCGGGTCGCCGGCGCGGACGAGGTCCTCGCAATGGCGGAAGGCGAAGGCGAGGCCGCCGAGCCCATCCTCTCGTGCGTCCGCCCGATCCGGCGCGTCGCTCACGCGACCGCGATCAGGGCCGCCGCCACCTTGCGGTTCTCCGCCACCAGGATGTTGTACGTGCGCGCCGCCGCGCCGGTCTGCATCACGTCGAGGCCGATCCGGTTGTCCTTGAGCCATGCCCGAAGATCGGGTGGCAGCGGCACGATGTCGAGGCCCGTGCCGACGAGCAGCAGCTCGATCTCCGCCGATTCGGCCTGAACCGGGCGCAACGCGGTGCGGTCGATCGCCCTCCCCTCCGTCACGGCCCAGGCGCGGACGCCCGAGGGCAGCGCCAGGATCGAGCCGCGGTGCGACATCTCGCCGAAGCGGAAGCCGCCGTTGCCGTAGGCGTCGATGAGGTGGCGGCCGGGCAGGAAACCCTGCTCGAAACCGTCGAGCTCGGCCATCCTACTCCGCAGCCTGCGGCAGGCGCCCGCGGGCGGCCTGGGCCTTGGTGCCCGAGAGCATCAGACCGAGATAAATGAGACTGGGTGTGGAAACGAAGATGGCGGAGTAAGTGCAAATCACAACGCCACAGAGCATCACCACCGCGAACCCGCGGATCGCCTCGCCGCCGAACAGCACCAGCGCCAGCAGCGACAGGAAGGCCGAGACCGAGGTCATCACGGTGCGCGACATGGTCGAGTTGATCGACAGGTTGAGCAGCTCGTCGGTGGGAATGGTCTTGTACCGGCGCATCAGCTCGCGGGTCCGGTCGAACACCACCACGGTCTCGTTCAGCGAGTAGCCGACGATGGTGAGGATCGCCGCGATCGAGGTCATGTTGAACTCGATGCGGGTGATGATGAACACGCCCATCGTCAGCACGATGTCGTGCAGCGTGCCGACGATGGCGCCGAGCGCCAGCTCGCGCTCGAAGCGGAACCACAGATAGAGCAGCACCGCGACGACCGAGAGCACGACGCCGAGGGTGCCCGACTGCACCAGCTCGCCCGAGACGCGGGGGCCGACGGTCTCGGTGCGGCGGAACTCGTAATCCTTGTCGAAGGCGCCGTGCGCCTTGTTCATCACCGCGGTCTGGCCCTGCTCGCCGGGCTGCAGCGGCAGGCGCACCAGCACGGTGCCCTGGTTGCCGAGCTCCTGCACCTCGGGCTCGCCGAAGCCGAAGCCGGCGGCCGTGTGGCGGATCTCGCCGACGTCGGCGGTGCCCGACTTCGCCTGCAGCTCGACCAGCGTGCCGCCCTTGAAGTCGATGCCGTAGTTCAGGCCGACGGTGAGGAACAGCACCACGGTCGCCACCGACAGGATCGCCGAGAGCGGGAAGCTCACGCGACGGAAGCGCATGAAGTCGAAGTGCGACTCATCGGGCCAAAGGCGAAGCAGGCGCATTTTCAAAGGACCTTACGGTCGGGAAGCGACGATCGGCTCCCCTGAACGGACGACGTGCGGAGCGGCGACGATCTCAGAACGGCAGCGATCTCAGAACGGCAGCGATCTCAGAACGGCAAGGCTTTCAGAACGGCAGGGCTTTGGGCCGGAACGACTTGTACCATACCGCGATCATCATCCGCGTCAGCGTCACCGCGGTGATGACGGTGGTGAGGATGCCGAGGATGAACACCACGGCAAAACCCTTCACCGGGCCGGAGCCGAGGAAGAACAGGATCAGCGCGGCGATCGCCATGGTCGAGTTCGAGTCGATGATGGTCGCGAACGCCCGGTCGAAGCCGGCCTGCAGCGCGGAGACGAGGGAGCGCCCGGCGCGATGCTCCTCGCGCATGCGCTCGTAGATCAGCACGTTGGAATCCACCGCCGTGCCGATGGTGAGCACGATGCCGGCGATGCCGGGCAGCGTCATGGTGGCCTCGAGCACCGACATCAGGCCGAGGATGAGCCCGACGTGGACGATGAGGGCGATGTTCGCGATGAAGCCGAAGGTGCCGTAGGTCAGGAACATGAAGGCGACGACGAGGAGCCCGGCGACGCCGGTGGCGATCTTGCCGGCGCGGATCGAGTCGCTGCCGAGACCCGGCCCGACGACCCGGCGCTCGACCACGGTGAACTTCGCCGGCAGCGCGCCGGCGCGCAGCAGGATCGACAGGTCGTTGGCCTGCTGCACCGAGAAGTTGCCGGTGATCTGGCCGGAGCCGCCGGTGATCGCGCTGCGGATCACCGGAGCCGAGACCACCTCGTTGTCGAGCACGATCGCCATGCGGCGGCCGACGTTCTCCGAGGTCGCCTGACCGAAGCGCTGGGCGCCCTTCAGGTTGAACTTGAAGCTCACCATCGGCTCGTGGGTCTGCTGGTCGAAGGCCGGCTGCGCGTCGGTGAGGTCGCCGCCGTCGGCCATGACGCGACGCTCTACCGCCACCTTGGCGCCGCGCTCGTCGCGCGAGGGCAGCATGTCCACGTCGCCGGCCGGGTTGTCGGAGATCATCCGGAACTCGAGCTTGGCGGTCTTGCCGAGCAGCGCCTCCAGGCGCTCCGGATCCTGCAGGCCGGGAACCTGGATCAGGATGCGGTCGGCGCCCTGCTGCTGGATCGAGGGCTCCAGCGTGCCGGTCGAGTCGAGGCGGCGGCGGATGACCTCGATGCCCTGGGTCACGGCGCGGCGGGTGCGCTCGTTGATGCCCGCATCGGTGAGGGCGAGGCGGATCAGGCCGTCGGGCTGCTCGTTGATGTCGAGGGTGCGGCCGCCGGTCTGGCCGACGAGCGGGTTCGAGATCGGCTGCGCCAGCTCCTGCAGCTTCGGCATCACCTTGGCACGCGCCGCCGCGTCGGCGATGCGGACCTGGACGCCGCGCTGGAGGATGCCGATGCCGCCATCCGCCCGCACGTTCTCGCGCTGAAGCACGCCGCGGACCTCGTCGCGCAGTCCCTTGGCCTGGGAGGCGACGAGCTCGGTCTGGTCGACCTCCAGCAGCAGCTGCGAGCCGCCCTGCAGGTCGAGGCCGAGGACGATCGCACGGCTCGGCACGATCCAGGCCGGGAACCAGCTCGGCAGCGCGGCCATGAAGCCCTTGCGCTGGTCGGCCGAGAAGAAGCTCGGGACCGCGAGGCTTAGGCCGATCAGGATGGCGACGAGGGTCGCGATGATCTTGGTACGGGAAAAGCGCAACATCCGCCGACTCTGTTTTCTGCAGTCCTGCCGGGGACTTGCCGCGGCATCCTGATCCGGCGGGTCTGAAGCCTGTCCCGGTCGCGACGCGATCGGGAACGGCTCCGAGCTGTTGCCGTGCCGAGGTCTCCAACGCCGAACCGGGACTCGCTTCGGCGGAGAGCGCCCTAGGCGGCCTTGACCGGCCCGCCCTTGACGCGGACCTCGGAGATCATGGTGCGCACCACCTTGACCCGGACGTTCGGCGCGATCTCCACCTCGATCTCGGAGGCTTCGTCCATCACCTTCACGACCCGGCCGACGAGGCCGCCGTTGGTGACGATCGTGTCGTCGCGGCGGACGTTCTTGACCAGGGCCTGATGATCCTTGACCCGCCTTTGCTGCGGCCGCAGGATCAAGAAATACATGATCACGAAGATGAGGACGAAAGGAACCACCTGCAAGGCGATCTCGGCTCCGCCGGCAACGGTGCCGGCCCCTTGCGCGAAGGCGGGGGTGATCAAGCGCGTCTCCTCATGTGACATCAGGCCCGAGCGCGCCTGTCGAAAGCGTCGCCGGGCCTGTCTGAAAGCGCGCGGACTATAGCCAGGGGCGTCCCGAAAGCAACGCCGGGCGGCCCCCAGGTCTCAGATCGCGCTCAGATCGCGCGGATGATCAGCAGGATCGCCGCCACGAGCGTCACCAGCAGCGTGGCGATGATGCCGCCGCCGCGGCAGGCGAACTGGCGCGGCGAGTTCTCCGGCGCACGCATGCCGACGGGATGCAGCAGGCGCGCGACGAGCAGGATCGTCAGCAGTGACACCACGATCCAGTGCCGGGTCCCGCCGGCCTCAAGCAGGGCGACGAGGCCCAGCGCCATCGGCACGTATTCGGAGAAGTTGCCGTGCGAGCGGATGCGCCGCTGCAGCGCGTCCCTGCCGCCGTCGCCCAGGAGGACGTTGCCCCTCACGCGCCCGCCCATCACCCAGGCGGAGAGGCCGACGAAGAGCAGGCCGAGCAGGCTGGCGAACAGGGCGGTGGTGACTGGGAAGATCAAAGGTCGGCTCCGGTCGAGGTCGCGCCAACAACGCGGGTCGGCCCGCGACGTTGCAGCCGGCCACCTGGTTGCAGCAAGGACTTTGCGCGCGTAGGCCCGGGCGATCCGCGGCCCACCCGAACCCATTGGCCATGACACAAGCAACCACCCTGGACACGCTGCTCCCCCTGCTGGAGCGCATCGCGACCGCCCTCGAGCGCGCCGCCCCGCCCGCGCGGGTCGAGGCCGACATGAGCGCGGCCGACGCCTTCCTGTGGGGACCGGAGCGCCGTCTGATCCCGGTGCCGCTGGTGAATCGCGTCGAGATGGGGCTGCTCACCGGCATCGATCGGGCGCGCGACACGCTGGCCGAGAACACCGAGCGCTTCGCGCGCGGGCTGCCTGCCAACAACGCGCTGCTCTGGGGCGCCCGCGGCATGGGCAAGTCGTCGCTGGTCAAGGCGGTGCACGCCGAGATCAACGCCCGCCGCGCCGCAGGCGCTTTGCCGATGAAGCTCGTCGAGATCCACCGCGAGGATATCGAGGCGCTGCCCGACCTGATGGCGACTTTGCGCCCCGACCCGCATCGCTGGGTGGTGTTCTGCGACGACCTCTCGTTCGACGGCGACGACACCTCGTACAAGTCGCTCAAGACGGCGCTCGACGGCGGCATCGAGGGGCGGCCCGGCAACGTGCTGTTCTACGCCACCTCCAACCGGCGGCATCTGCTCGCCCGCGAGATGGTCGAAAACGAGCGCTCCACCGCGATCAACCCCGGCGAGGCGGTGGAGGAAAAGGTCTCGCTCTCGGACCGCTTCGGCCTCTGGCTCGGGTTCCACAAGTGCAGCCAGGACGAGTACCTGGCGATGATCCACGCCTACGCCGAGCGCTACGCGCTGCCGGTGGAGCCCGACGCGCTGAGGGCCGAGGCGCTGGAATGGGCGACCACCCGCGGGTCGCGCTCCGGCCGCACGGCCTTCCAATTCATCCAGGACCTCGCCGGACGTCTCGGCCGCATTCTCGACTGAGCGCTATTCTTTTTCGCTTCGTCGCCGCAGGTGCTTGTCGTGCGTCGCCTGCGCCCGAGCTTGCATCCTCGATGCTCTCCGCCTTCCGGCGGACGGCTGTTGGGGGATGGGCTGACGTCATGGGGTTGTTCGACATGTTCCGGGACGCGCTCGCTCGCGCCGAGGCACGCATTGATGCTATCGGCGGAGACGGGCTGCCGATGGCCTTCGCCAAGATCCACCCCGGCGGCCTTCCGGCCTTCCTCGACAGGCTCCGCGAGGCCGGCCACGGCGCGGCGGTCTCCTCCTGGCTCGGATCGGGCGCCAACGTCGCCCTGCCCGCGGGCGCCTACGCCGCCTTGCTCTCGCCGGAGGCGCTGACGCGCTTCGCCGCCGATCTCGGCGTCCCGGCGGCCCGGGTGCCCACGGCCCTGGCCGAGTTCCTGCCCGGCGCCGTCGACCGGCAGAGCCGGGACGGCACCCTTGCGCCGCAGCGGCAATTCTCGACGCAGGTGGCCTGATCCCTGCTGCCGGCTAGAGTGCGCGCGATTCGGCGAGGAGCCTGAGCAATGAGCCTGTTCGACACCCTGAAGAACGCCCTCGACGGTAGCCTTGGCCAGGCCGCCATCGAGGCGCTGCCCTCGATCATCGAGCGTGTGCTGCCGGGCGGCCTCCAGGGCCTTCTGAGCCAGCTCCAGAATTCGGGCTACGCCGCCCAGGTGAATTCCTGGCTCGGCCGCGGCGCGAACGAGCCGATCACGGCGGAGGACCTGCGCAAGGTGATGGACAACGAGCAGGTCCGCCGGATCGCAGACAAGCTCGGCATCCCGACCGACCAGGTCCTGGCGGTGCTGGCGAAGGTGCTCCCCGCGGCGGTCGATCATCACAGCCCCGACGGGACGCTCCAGACGCCGAGCAGCTGAAACGGAAAAAGGCGGCCCTCGCGGGCCGCCCTCCGACTTGGTGCAGAGGCCTGACGCTCAGTTGCTCGCGAGCTGCGACATCGGATCGATCGGTGCGCCGCTCTTGCGGATCTCGAAGTGCAGCTGGGGCGAGGTCACGTTGCCGGACGCGCCGGACTTGGCGATCGTCTGGCCGCGCTTCACCTTCTCGCCGGGCTTCACGTCGAGCTCGCCGTTGTGGGCGTAGGCCGACACGTAGCCGTTGGCATGGCGCACCAGCACGAGCTTGCCGTAGCCCTTCACGTCCGAGCCGGCATAGGCGACGGTGCCGTCCTCGGCGGCCTTCACCGACGTGCCCTCGGGCACCGCGATGTTGATGCCCTCGTTGCCCGAGGAGCCGTAGCCCGAGATCACCCGGCCCTTGGCGGGCCAGCGGAAGGTCTGGTCCGCCGCCGCGGCGGCGACCGAGCCGGTACTGGCGGGCTCGACCTTCGCGGTCGCGACGGCCTTCGCCGGCTCCGGCTTGGCGGCGACCTTCTCCGCCGCGGCCTTGTCCGAAGCCACCTTGTCGGCGGCGGCCTTCTCGGACGCCGCCTTGGTGGCCTTGGCCTCGGCGACCTTCTTCGCCGCGTCCTTGGCGGCATCCGCCTTGGCCTGCTTGGCCTCGGCCTCGGTCTTGCGCGCGGCTTCTGCCTTCACGTCGGCCTTGGTGTCCGTCTTGGCGTCGGGCTTCGCGTCGGCCTTGGCGACCTGGCCGGGGCGGACATGGTGCTTCTTAGCGTCCGCCTCCTTGGCGGCGACCTCCTTGCGGGCCTTCTCATCGGCGCGCTTGTCGGCGAGCTTCTTGGCCTCGGCCTCCTTCTGCGCCTCCTTGGCCGCTTCCTTGCGCTTGGCCTCGGCCTTCGCCGCGTCTTTGGCGTCATCCTGGCGCTTGGTCTCGGCGGCCTTGATCCGCTCCGAGGGGGCGGCGGGAACGGCCCGCGCCGTCATCGGGGCCGCCGCCGGGTTCATGCCCGAGGCGCTGTAGACCGGGATGACGAGCTGGCGGCCGGGCGTCACCTGGCTCGCGTTGGTCAAGCCGTTGGCCGACAGGATCGCCGAGGCCGGCACGCCGAAGCGCGTCGACATCTGATTGAGGCTGTCGTTCGGGGCGACGGTGATGGTGGTGCCGCCCTGCGCGTTCCAGCCGGGGTTGCCGGTGGAGGCGACGCGGGTGGTCTGCGTCATCGGCTGGGTCGGCACGCGGGCGGCCACCGGGTCGGGCCGGGGCGAGATCGCCATCGGTGCGCCGAGCGCCTCGGACTGGATCCGGCCGGTGCGGATCGGCGGCGCCGACGGCATGTCCGGCAGGCTCCCCGTCGCCGCCGGCTCGCTCGCCATGTTCGAGGCGAACGGATTTGTGAAGGGGTTGTCGAGACGCGATGCGTCCGACGAGCAGGCGGCGGCACCGCTGCCGATAACTCCGATGAGAGCGAAGCGCGACAGCGTCTTCATCCTCCGACCAGTCCCGCGAACCCGCATCGACGCACCCGTTTGCCTGACGCAACTTGATGAGCCCATGAAAGCCGGATTCAGGTTAAACAACCGTTCCCGTTCACCACGTTCACGGCCGCGCGAGCACCATTTCGCTCTTCGAATCGCCGCTTAGGAATGCTTACCGTCATCGTGGCGGTGAACGGGTTTGGTTAAAGCGCGACCGCCCGCCCCGGCACCAGCGGCGCGAGGCGCAGCCGCGGTCCCGGCTCGATGGCAAGGCCCTGCCCGCGCGGCTCGGCCACCATCAGCCCGCCTTCCGATCCGGCGACCAGGCGCCCGCCCGGGTTCAGCGCCGCGCCCCAGCCGGGCGGGGGCGCCGACACGGCGCCGTTGACGAGGATGCGGTCGAAGCCGCCCTCTTCCATCTCGGCGAGGCCGTCGCCCTGGACAATCCGGGCCCGTCCGCCGATGTTCGCGCGCGCCTGGGCCACCAGCGTCGCGTAGCGCTCCAGGCTCGTCACGGCCTCGGCGCCGAGCTGCAGCAGCAGCGCCGTGACGTAGCCGGACCCGGTGCCGATCTCGAGGATGCGCATCCCCGCCTCGACCCTCAGCAGCGCCAGCATCGTCGCCACCGTGCTCGGAGCGGTCATCGCCGCCCCGCAGGGCAGCGGCAGCGGCAGGTCGCGCCGGGCGAGGTGTCGGTACGCGGCAGGCGCGAAGGTTGCCCGCGGCACCTGCTCCATTGCCCGCAGCACCGCCGTGTCGCGGGTGCCGCGCCCGCGAAGCGCCAGCACGAAGGCCGCATTCTCGATCGCCCCGCCGAGGCCGTCATGGCTGCTCAGCCCCGCGCCGTCGCGTTCGTCGTCCGGCCCGGTCATGGCGGCAGGTCGCGGAGCCAGGCGAGGATCAGCGCCGCCAGGGCGTCCGGCGCCTCGATCGGCAGCATGTGGCCGGCCTCCGCGACGACCGCCATCGTTGCGCCCCTGATGCCGTCACGCAGCTCCTCCGATTCTGCGACGCTGCGCAGGCGATCGCGGCCCGCAGCGATCACCAGGGCCGGGCAGGTGATGGCGCCGAGCCGGCCCTCGTCGCCGACGCGTTGCAGCCGGGACTGGCGCAGGAAGGTCTCGCGCCCGAGGCGCCGCCCCATCGCGCGGATGCGCTCGATCAGCGCCGCGTCGCCGGCTCGGTCGGGGTGCACCGAGGCGGCGGCCGCCGCCCGGCTCAGGCCTCCGAACCCCCCGGCCTCGACGCCCTCGATCGCGAGGCGCTTGGCCACCGCCTGCTGCCGGGAGTCGGAGCGCGATGAGGTCGCGACCAAGACCAGCCCGCGCACCCGCTCCGGCGCGAGCCGCGTCGCCTCGCGGGCGACGTAGCCGCCCATCGAGAACCCGACGAGCACGAAGCGCGGCGGCGCCTCGGCGAGCAGCCGCCGCGCCATCTCGAGGATCGTATCGTCGTGGGCGAGGCTCGCGTGGTGGATCGGGCCGGCCAGCGCCAGCGCCTCGGCCATGTCGTCCCACAGGCTGGCGTCGGCCATGTAGCCGGGGATGAGGACGAGGCTCATGAGGAAGGGAGCTCCGCTTTGGGACGTGACCGCTCCGCCGGGTCGATCGGCCTGCTCCCCGTCCCTCCACCTCAGGATGAGGGCGAGGGACGGGAAGAACACCGTTGGAGCTTACGGAGGACCTACTCCGCGAAAGCCTGCGCGAAGCGCGTCAGCGTCGGCTCGTCGGTGAGGTCGAGGCGCAACGGCGTCACCGAGATGCGCTTCTCGGCGATGGCCTTGAGGTCGGAGCCGTTGCCCGGCTCGAACCGCGCCTTGGCGAAGGCGAGCCAGAAATACGGGTTGCCGCGCCCGTCGGTGCGCGCGTCGATGGCGAGGAGCGCCTGGTTGCGCTGGCCTTGCGCGGCGACCGCGATGCCGGCGACCTCGTCGGGCTCGCAATCGGGGAAGTTGACGTTGATCACGATGCCCGGCTCGATCCCGGTCTCCAGGATCTTCTTCACGACGATCGGGCCGTGATGGGCGGCGCATTGCCATTTCAGGTTCCCGCGGCCGCCGATCCCGTAGGCCTGGGACATGGCGATGGAGCGCACGTTGAGGATCGTGCCCTCCATCGCGGCGGCGATGGTGCCGGAATAGGTCACGTCCTCGGCGACGTTCTGGCCGCGGTTGACCCCCGACAGCACGAGGTCCGGGCCGTGGTCGGCCAGGATGTGGCGCACGCCGAGGATCACGCAATCGGACGGCGTGCCCTTCACCGCGAAGCGCTTCTCGGAGATGTGGCGCAAGCGCAGCGGGTCGTTCAGCGACAGCGAGTGCGAGACGCCGGACTGGTCGGTCTCGGGCGCCACCACCCAGACGTCGTCGGACAGCGTCCGGGCGATACCCTCCAGCGTCTCCAGGCCCGGCGCGTGGATGCCGTCGTCGTTGGTGACGAGAATGCGCATTACGTGGCCTGCCCTTCGATCCGGTTGAGGCCGCCCATGTAGGGCGCGAGCGCGGACGGGATCGTGACGCTGCCGTCCGGGTTCTGGTAGTTCTCCATCACCGCGATCAGCGCGCGGCCGACCGCGACGCCCGATCCGTTCAGGGTATGCACGAAGGCGGGCTTGCCGTCCTTACGGTACCGGGCGTTCATCCGTCGCGCCTGAAAATCGCCGCAGACCGAGCAGGACGAGATCTCGCGGAACGTCTTCTGCCCCGGCATCCAGACCTCGATGTCGTAGGTCTTCTGGCTGGCGAAGCCCATGTCGCCGGTGCAGAGCGTCATCGTGCGGAACGGCAAGTCGAGCTTCTTCAGCACGGCCTCCGCACAGGACAGCATGCGCTCGTGCTCCTCGGCCGACTTCTCGGGCGCGGTGATCGAGACCAGCTCGACCTTGTTGAACTGGTGCTGCCGCAGCATCCCGCGGGTGTCGCGCCCCGCCGCCCCGGCCTCCGCGCGGAAGCAGGGCGTGAGGGCGGTGAAGCGCAGGGGCAGTTCGTCCTCGGCGAGGATGGATTCGCGGACAAGGTTGGTGAGCGGGACTTCGGCTGTGGGGATGAGCCAACGCGAACTTTGATCGATCCAGTCCTGTACGCCGGATGATATGAAGTCGGTGGCCTTCCGTCCGTCGTCCGCAGTCGCAATTAGCGAACCGACATTTCTACGAAGATCTTCGATCGTAGAGCCGTCGTTGACAGCAAACTGATCATCTCGAAATTTCGGCAACTGCGCCGTACCGAACATCGCTTCGTCGCGCACCAGGATCGGTGGCGCCACCTCGAGATAGCCGTGCTCCTGCGTGTGTAGGTCGAGCATGAACTGACCCAGCGCCCGCTCCAGTCGGGCGATCTGGCCCTTAAGCACCACGAAGCGCGAGCCGGAGATCCTGGTGGCGGCCTCGAAGTCCATCAGGCCGAGCGACTCGCCGAGTTCGAAGTGCTGGCGGCCCTCAGGCAGTTCCGCGCGGGCGGAGGCGAAGCGGCGGTATTCGACGTTGCCGTGCTCGTCGGCGCCCTCGGGCACGTCGGCTTTCGGGAGGTTCGAGATTGCGGCAAGCCGGTCGTCGAGGGTCTTGGCGGCCTCGGTCTGCGCCTTCTCGAGCGTCGGCGCGGCCTCCTTCAGGCCAGCGACCTCGGCCATCAATTCGGCCGCACGGGCCTCGTCCTTCGCCTTCTTGGCCGCGCCGATCTCCTTGGCGCGGGCGTTGCGGCGCTCCTGGTTCTCCTGCGCCGCCGAGACGGCCGCCTTGCGGGCGTCGTCCAGCGCGATCAGCTCGGCCGAAAGCGGGCCGAGGCCGCGACGGGAAAGGTCGCGGTCGAAGGCTTCCGGGTTGTCCCGGATGGCGCGGATGTCGTGCATGGGCTGGCTCGGGTCGTGCGGACGGGCACGCTTTGCAGCATCGCTCCGCGCGCGACAAGGCTGCGGCGGGCGAAGGAGCGCCCGCGCGTCCGTACTGGGCGCGATCCAGGCTGCGTCCGGTCAGGGGATCGAAACGTGGCGTTTCACGGCGCCCGCTGCCGAAACCCACCCCGTCATTCCGGGGCGCCGGAGGCGAGCCCGAAATCCAGACTCGCAGGTCGAGATCGCGCCTGGCACCGTCGGGGGCTCTGGATCCCGGGCTCTGCTGCGCAGCCCCGGGATGACGGGAGTGGTCTGGGTTCGAATGCGATCCGCGAGCCTGTCGGCGGGCGCCCGCGATCCGTATCTCCGCAGGTCAGGCCGCGAGGCGCCCACGCTCCAAGACCTCGTCCCCGTCGATCTCGGGCCGGGCATCGAGCACAGCCTCGGCGTCGGCGGCGAGGCGGACGCGCTCCTGCTCCTCGCGGAAACTCGCCAGGATCGCTTCGGGCAGCGCGTCGAGGATGGCGCCGACCGGGTCGGTGCGCCGCTCGCGCTCGGCGAAGAGGTCCGCCTCCGGGAATGCGCCATCCCACAGATACCGGTCGCCGATGCGGTCGCGCGGATCGATGGCGAGGTGGTCCGGCGCCGTCGCCTCGGCACCGTCGTAGGGCTCGACGTCGCGCGCGACCGCGTGCTGCGCCGCGCGCCAGGCCGCCTCGGCCTCGTCCGCCTCGCGGCGGGCAGCCTCGCGAGCCAGAGCCTCCTCGGCGATAGCGCGGGCGACGGTGCGGGCCTCGTCGCGCGCGGCCTCGGCCTCGTAGCGCGTCAGCAGCGCCATCACTCCCTGCATCTCAGAGAATGGCATGTCCTCGCAGGCGGTGATCGCCCGCTCGATCATGCGCCGCGACAGGCCGACGCCGCGCAAGGTGCTGGTGCCGTCGGCGGCCTCGCGCCAGGCCGAGAGCGCGGCCACCACCGCCGGCAGCAGCGCTTCGGCGAGGCCGGAACGGCGGTGCAACTCGGCGATCCCGCGCGGCTCGCGCAGCAGCGTCCCGACGCGGGCGTGCTCCAGGCCGGTCAGGTCGGCGAACGCGGTTTCCGCGAACGCCATCTGCCCCGAGAGGATCGCCCGCAGGATCAGGCCGGCGTTGAGCTGGCCCGTGGTGCGCAGGTGCTTGACGATGCGCGCGGTGGCGGCAGCGCCGGCGCCCTCGCACAACTCGAGCACGTTGCGCTCGCCGGCCTCGCGGCTCATCCGGGCGCTGCGGTCGGCCGAGAGCCAGCCGCACTCGGTCACGAAGGCCGAAAGGCTCCGCGCCAGCCGTGCGCCGACCGCGTGGCGCACCTCGATCGGCAGGTCGGCGCGCTCGAGCAGCGCCTCGCGCAAGGTCGCGTCGCCGCCGTGGCGCTCGACCATGCGCAGCATCCGGCCGGTGGTGATGCGCGCGGTCGGGTTGCGCGCCAGCACCGCGAGGGTGTCGGCGGCGCCGATCTCGGCCAGCGCTCCGGCGACCGCGTGCGAGAGGTGGTGGCGGGCCGCGATCGTCGCGCGGATCGTCTCGCAGCCCATCGCCGCCGCATCCACGAGGTCGGCGTCGGTGAGGACCGGCGAGGAGGCCAGCACCAGGCAGGCGACCTCGGTCTGGTCGGAGGCCAAGGCCACCACCAGCGGTCGTGGGGCGCGGGCCGAGGCGGCGCAGGCCTCGGCCATGGCCCGGCGCACCACCGGCGCGGGGTCGTCGAGGAGGGCGAGGATCGCGGTCTTGGCCTCCCAGGCGGCGTCCGCCTCGAGGTTGCCGTAGAGGTAGGCCCGCGTCAGCGCCGAGGCGGCTTCGGCCCGGCGCCCAGCGGAGGTGGACTGGGTGCAGGCGAGGAACTGGCGGATGTTCATGGGCCGCTCCGGTTCGTGAACAACGACGCGTTGGGGTTGGCCGCGAGGCGCGCGGCGAACTCGGCGGGCCGGCGGGGCGGCAGCGGCGGGTCGACGAGCGCGCGGCCCGCCGGAATCGACGCGGCGAGGGCGCCGGTGGTCTCCGGGTCGGCCGAGGCGAGCACCGCGACCGGCACCGTGGAATCGAGGCTCGAATCGGAGCGCGGGAAGTAGCTCGGGGCCGGGCGGGCGGCCTCCGCCGCACGGCCCTGGAACAGTTTGGCGACGCCCTCCGAGAGGGCGCCCTGGCGCCGGTCTGTCTGGAACAGGGTGCGCAGGTCGCCGCCCATCGCGGCGTAGGCGCTGGCCGCAGCCGGCGGCGTGGCGAGCGCGACGCTCTGCGTGAGGCCTGTGACGTCGCTCGGCGCGGTGCGGCCTGAGCCTACCGCCGAGAGGCTGGCATAGAGTTCGGCGGTGGTGCGCGGCCGGCCCGTGCGGTCGTAGAACAGGCCGCGGTTGGCGGCGGCCGCCTCCGGCATGTCGAGGGCTGCGGCCCGGTCCGGCGTCGCGCGGGCGGCGGCGATCAGCGTCGTCGCGCCCTTCGCCCCGAGCACGTGGGCGGCGTAGAGGTCGCCCGAGGTCGGCTCGCGCCCGAGCGCCACTGACAGCGCCTCGCCGTTCTTCTGGGTGAAGGCGCCCGCGAGCGAGGCGGCGATCTTGGGATCGCGCCGAAGGTCGAGGATCGCCTGGCGCTGGCCGGCATCCGCGACCGTGTAGCTGCCGTCGGGCCGCGCCACGATGGCGTCGGCGTAGGTTTGGAGGCCGAGCTTCGGCCCGGCCGACTTCATCACCCCGAGCCAGGTCTGCTCGATGAATTGGAACAGGCCGGTGGCGGTCGAGGTGCCGGCCTTGGCCGAGGGATCGAGGGCGGATTCGCGTTGCGCGGTGGCGAGCAGGTAGTCGAAGCCGACGCCGCTGCTCTGCGCCCCGTCGCGGATCGCGTCGATCACGCCGCCCTGTGCGCCCGAAGTGCCTTGCGCGCCCGAGGTCCCTTGCGCGCCCGAGGTCCCTTGCGCACCCAAAGTCCGCGGGGGCGCCGCGGCTGGCTGGGGGCTCGAAGGCGTGGTGAACAGGAACATCGGTCGCCGCTTCGAGCCGCACGCGCCGGACGGGCGTCGCGCGAGGCGCCGCACGTGGCACCCCGGATGAGGCAACCCTTGGCCATCATGGTAAAGAAAGCCTAAAATTTCGATGCTTACGCTCCCATGCGCGACCTCTTGATCGCCTCGCCCACCGGCGGCCCACCTGACATCGCCCACGCCGACGCCCTGGTGCTGGCACATCCTCCGGCCGCGGCGCTCGGTTGGCTGCCGGCTCCCTGCAAGGGAACGGCCCTCTACGTCCGCGTCGTGCCGGGCGCGGTCGACCTCGACGCGGCGCGGGCGGTCCCTCGCGACGGGTTCCATGGAGGCTTCGCGGAGACAGCCGAGGCGGCGGCAATCCTCACGGCGGTGTTTGGGCGCGGTCCGGGTCCCGGCTGTGGCCCTCGCAGGCCGCTACCCTTAGGGTGAGCCGACACCCCCATCGAAGCCCCAGCATGCCGCATCCGCGACGCCTCGCCCTAACGACCTTCGCCGTCGCCATCCTCACCCTTGTCGCAGGGCCGGCCGCGGCGCGCCCCTTCACCGATGCGGCCGGGCGCGTGGTCGAGGTTCCGGATTGCGCCGCCCGGGTCGTGGCCGCCGGGCCGCCGGCGGCGGTGCTGCTCTACACCCTCGCGCCCGACCGGATGGCGGGCTGGGTCCGCACGCCCTCCCCGGCCGAGCGGCCCTACCTCGCGCCCGCGACCTGGGCGCTACCCGCCACCGGCCGCCTGACCGGGCGCGGCGGCACTGCCAACGTCGAGGCGGTTCTGGCCCTGAAGCCGGACCTCGTCGTCGACGTCGGCTCCACGGGGCCGACCTATGCGTCGCTCGCCGACCGGGTTCAGGCCCAGACCGGCATCCCCTACATCCTGCTCGACGGCGCCTTCGCCAAGACCGGCGAGACCTACCGGCAACTCGGCGCCGTGCTCGGCCTGGGGCCGGCCGCCGACGGGCTCGCGGCCTATGCCGACCGCACCGTGGCGGAGGTCGCCGAGCGCGTCGCGCGCGTCCCGGAGGCCGAGCGGCCCCGCGTCTACTACGCCCGCGGCCCGCGCGGCCTCGAGACCGGGTTCGCCGGCTCGATCAGCACCGAAATCCTGGAGGTGGTCGGCGCCCGCAACGTGGCCGTCGGCGGCAACGGCCTCGCCAACGTCTCGCCCGAGCAGGTGCTGGGCTGGAACCCCGACGTGATCGTCGCCCTCGATCCCGCCTTCCGGCCCGGCGACGACCCGATCTGGCGGGGCGTGAAGGCGGTGCGCGAGGGCCGCGTCTATCGGACCCCGACGCTGCCCTTCGCCTGGTTCGACGCGCCGCCCGGCGTCAACCGGCTGATCGGCATGCGCTGGCTCGCGCACCTGCTCTACCCAGCGCTCTTCCACGAAGACCTGCCCGCTATCGTCGCCGACTTCTACCAGCGCTTCTACCACGTCGCCCTCACCCCGGAGGCGAAAGCCGTGCTCCTCGACGGCGCCGTGCCGGCGCGCCGATGACGCGAGGTTCCGCGGCGCCGATCGCGGCTCCCGGCGCGCGTCGGATCTCAGCCGTGTTCCGGGCCTGCCTCGCCGTGGCCGGCCTCGGGCTGCTCGTCCTCATCGCCCTCGCCGCGGGGAAATTCCCGGTGCCGGTCGCCGACGTGTTCGCGATCCTCGCCGCCAAGCTGTTCGGCACGGCGCCGGGCGACGCGACGGCGCAGGTAGTGGTGCTGCAGGTCCGGCTGCCGCGGGTGGCTGCGGCCCTCGTCGTCGGCGCGGCCCTGTCCTCGGCCGGGGCGACCTACCAGGGCCTGTTTCGCAACCCACTGGTCTCGCCCGACATCCTCGGCGTCTCGGCCGGCGCCGGGCTCGGCGCGGTGCTCGGCATCTATCTCGCCCTGCCGGTCCTCGCGATCCAGGCCATGGCCTTCGCCGGGGGCCTCGGCGCGGTGGCGATCGTCTATGCAATCGGCGCGCTGGTGCGGCGGCACGATCCAGTGCTGACGCTGGTGCTGGCCGGCGTCGCGGTCGGCGCGGTGCTCGGTTCGGCCATCTCGCTGCTCAAGGTCCTGGCCGACCCCTACAACCAGTTGCCCGCCATCACCTACTGGCTGCTCGGGAGCCTGTCCTCCGTCACCCTCGGCGACGTGTTCGCGATCCTGCCGGCGGTCGGCCTCGGGCTCCTGCCCCTCGTCCTGCTGCGCTGGCGCATGAACCTGATGAGCCTCGGCGAGGAGGAGGCGCGGGCGCTGGGCGTCGAGACCCGCTGGCTGCGCCCGCTCCTCGTGGCGGCGGCGACCCTCGTCACCGCGGCGGCGGTGTCGGCGACGGGGGTGATCGGCTGGATCGGCCTGATCGTGCCGCACCTCGCCCGCGGCCTCGTTGGGCCGGACTTCCGCCGCCTGCTGCCGGCCTCGGCGCTGCTCGGGGCGGGCTACCTCGTGGCGGTGGATCTCGCCGCCCGCACCATCGCGCCGATCGAGGTGCCGCTCGGCATCCTCACGGCGCTCGCCGGCGCGCCGTTCTTCCTCTGGCTGCTAGCAGCGGGCAAGCGAGGCTGGTCCTGATGCTGTCCGTCGAGGCGTTGGCGTTCGGGTACGGCGCGCGCGAGGTCGGCGCGGGCGTGAGCTTCACGCTCGGGGCGGGCGAGGTCCTGTGCCTGCTCGGGCCGAACGGCGGCGGCAAGACCACCCTGTTCAAAACCCTGCTCGGGCTGCTGCCGGTACGGGCCGGCCGCGTCCGCCTCGACGGAGAGGACCTGTCGCGGTGGTCGCGCCGCCGGGTCGCGCGGGCGCTCGCCTACGTGCCGCAGGCGCATGCGGCCTTCTTCCCGTTCACCGTGCGGGCCGTGGTGCTGATGGGCCGCGCCGCCCGGCTCGCCCCCTTCGCCGCCCCCGGCCGCGCAGACGAGGCCGCTGCGGACATGGCGCTCGCGACCCTCGGGATCGGGCATCTCGCCGACCGCATCTACACCGAGATCAGCGGCGGCGAGCGGCAGATGGTGCTGATCGCCCGGGCGCTCGCCGGCGAGCCGCGCATCCTGGTGATGGACGAGCCGACCGCGAGCCTCGATTTCGGCAACCAGACCCGCGTGCTCGAACAGGTCCGCCGCCTCGCGAAGACCGGCATCGCGGTGGTGCTCTCGACCCACGACCCCGGCCACGCCTTCCTCTGCGCCGACCGCGTCGCGCTGCTGCATGGTGGCCGCCTCGTGGCGTTGGGAACGCCGGAGGCGATGATCACGCAAGAGAGCCTGCGCCGCGTTTACGGGGTGGACGTGGCGGTGATGCCCTTGCCGGAGCACGGGTGCTCGGTCTGCACGCCGATCCTGGCGTGAGGCCGAGCCGCGTCGATCTCGTTGCCAGGTCCGCATCGTCTTCACACGAGCCGGCCTCCACCGCGCTGGAAAACGCTCCGGACCCGCCGTTCAGTCGACGGCGACCATCACGTCGGAGGCCTTCACCACGGCGTAGGCCTCGCCGCCGACCGTGAGCTTGAGGCTGTCGACGGCCTCGTTGGTGATCGCTGCGGTGACGATCTGGCCGGCGGCGATCTCGATCTTGACGTGCGCGGTGGTCGCGCCCTTCTCGACGGCGACGACCTTGCCCTTGATGACGTTGCGTGCGGAGATCTTCATCGAACGGCCTCTGTGGCTTGAGAAAACGTCATTTGGCGCCTTGGCCTGCAGGGATCACGGAGAAGCCCTGGGCCTCGAAGTACGGCCGGGCCGCAGCGCCCTTCAGGAAGTCGAGCAAGCGGGCCGCGCCCTCGCCCTTGGCCTCGGCGGTCAGCGCGAACGGGTACACCACCGGCGGATGGCTGTCCTCCGGGAACACGGCGACCACCTTCACGCCCGGATCGGACCGCGCGTCGCTCGCGTAGACCACGCCGAGGGGCGCCTCGCCGCGTGAGACCAGGGCGAGCGCCGCGCGCACGTTGTCGGCCTGCGCCAGCCGCGGCTGGATCGTCCCCCAGAGCCCGAGCTTTTCGAGCGCCGCCTTAGCATACTTGCCGACCGGCACCGAGGCGACCTCACCGGTGGCCAGCCGCCCGTCGGGGCCGAGCGCCTTGGCGAAGGCGTCGGCGGTCAGGGCCAAGTCCGCCTCCTTCGCGTCCTTGGGCGCGACGACGACGAGGCGGTTGTTCAGGAGGTTCACCCGCGTGTCGGCCCGGACGAGGTTCTTCTTGGCGAGGTAGTCCATCCATTCGAGGTCGGCCGAGGCGAAGAGCTCCGCCGGCGCGCCCGACTCGATCTGGCGGGCGAGCGCCGACGAGGCGGCGTAGCTCGGCTTGATCGCGATCCCGGTCTGCGCGGTGAACGCCTTGCCGGCCTCGTCGAGGGCGTTCTTGAGGCTGGCGGCGGCGAACACCGTCACGCTCTCGCCGGCCTGGGCGGCGGAGCCAAGCAGCAGGCTGGCGACGAGGACGGCGCGTGCGAATCCGATCAAGGCGACCTCCGAGGCGGGCGGCCCGCAGCAGCGGCCGGGCGCTGACGCTATATCCTATCATATACAGCGATGGCCAGATCGAAACCGAGGATCACAGGCGCTCGCACCGGCCGCGCGGTCCGGGGTAGGAACGGCGCTCGGGACGAGGGAAGCCGATGGCCAGGTTGAGCATCCGCGTCGATTTCGGGCCGGGGCACCGGCTCGGGCCCGGCAAGGTGCAGTTGCTGGAGACGATCGCCGCGCACGGCTCGATCTCGGCGGCCGGGCGGGCGCTCGGCATGTCCTATCGCCGGGCCTGGATGCTGGTCGAGGCGATGAATGCCGGCTTCGGGCAGCCGGTAGTCGAGGCGCAGGTCGGCGGGCGGAGCGGCGGCGGGGCGCGGCTGTCCGCCTTCGGTGCGGAGGTGGTGGAGCAGTACCGGGCAGCCGAGCGTGCCGCGACGGAGGCGGCCGCGCCCTTCCTCGCCCGCTTCGTCGCAGACCGATCCACTGGATGACTCTTCAGCCGGCCGCCAGCAGGGCGGCGGTGATCGCGTCCCGCTCGGCCGAGAGGTCGCCCTCGGCCACGGGGCGACCCGCTTGGGCGTACCAGTAGGCCGCGTTGTCCTGGTCGCCTTCGAGGCGATGGAGGTGGGCGTGGACCCAGGCGGCGTCCCGGCCGGAACCGTCCTGGACGAGTTTGTGGGCCTGGTCCCAATGCGCCGGGCCCTTGGCTGCCCACCACAGGGCCACGAGCGCCGGTGCGTCCGGCGGTGCGTCGGCTTCGGTCGTGCGCGAGGCATCCTGCTTCGTCATCGTCCCCTCCGGCCTGCGATGCACCGCAGGCCGGAGACGACGTCGGGATGGTTCGCGAGGTTCCGCTTTAAGCCCGCGCGAGCTGACGAAGGGCGCCGCGCCCCGCGTAGCGGCCCTGCGCGCCGAGGCCCTCTTCGATCCGGATCAGCTGGTTGTACTTGGCCAGTCTGTCCGAGCGCGCGAGCGAGCCGGTCTTGATCTGCCCGCAATTCGTTGCGACCGCGAGGTCGGCGATGGTTGCGTCCTCGGTCTCGCCCGAGCGGTGCGACATCACCGCGGTGTAGCCGGCGCGGTGGGCCATATCGACGGCGGCGAGCGTCTCGGTGAGCGAGCCGATCTGGTTGACCTTAATCAGGATCGAGTTCGCCGAGCCCTCCGTGATGCCGCGGGCGAGGCGATCTACGTTGGTCACGAACAGGTCGTCGCCGACGAGCTGGCAGCGGTCGCCGATGCGCTGGTTGAGCAGGCGCCAGCCCTCCCAGTCGTCCTCGGCCATGCCGTCCTCGATCGAGAGGATGGGGTAGGCGTCGACGAGCTTGGCGAGGTAGGCGACCTGTTGCTCGATCGAGCGCACGGTGCCCTCGCCCTCGTAGTGGTAGGCGCCGTCCTTGAACCAGTCGGTGACCGCGCAGTCGAGGGCCAGCACCATGTCGGCGCCGGGCTTGAAGCCGGCCGCCTGGATCGACTCCATCACGAAGTCGAGGCCGGCCTCGGCGGTCGGCAGGTTCGGGGCGAAGCCGCCCTCGTCGCCGACGTTGGTGTTGTGCCCGGCCTTCTTCAGCGCGCTCTTGAGGGTGTGGAACACCTCAGCGCCCATGCGCACGGCTTCCGCGATGGAGGAGGCCCCCACCGGCATGATCATGAATTCCTGGAAGTCGATCGGGTTGTCCGCATGCGCGCCGCCGTTGATGATGTTCATCATCGGCACCGGCAGCACCCGGCCCTGGACGCCGCCGACGTAGCGGTAGAGCGGCAGGCCCGAGGCTTCGGCTGCGGCCTTGGCCACCGCGAGCGACACGCCGAGGATCGCGTTGGCGCCGAGCCGCGCCTTGTTGGCGGTGCCGTCGAGCTCGATCATCGCTTCGTCGACTGCGACCTGGTCCTCGGCGTCCATGCCGCCGATGGCGTCGAGGATCTCGGTCTGGACCGCGTGGACCGCCTTGCGCACGCCCTTGCCGGCATAGCGGGTCTTGTCGCCGTCACGCAGCTCCACCGCCTCGTGGGCGCCGGTGGAGGCGCCCGACGGAACCGCAGCGCGGCCGAACGAGCCGTCCTCCAGCAGCACGTCGACCTCGACGGTGGGGTTGCCGCGGCTGTCCAGAATCTCGCGGGCGGCGATGTTGGTGATCGCGGTCATGAAGGCTCCTCCCCCGTGGGCGCGCACGATCGGTGGCAGGCCCGGTCTCAAGGTCTCGTCGGTGCGGCTTATCCGTCAAGGCGCGGCCTCGGGCAAGGCGGGGCCATATCGTATGATGCGTCCCACAAGATGAATGCAAAAGCCGTCTTTGCGCGCGGTCGCCGCGACCCTGGGCGGCGATGCCACGAGGCGCACGCGGCCGAAGCATGCGTCGGCGTCGGATGCACCGCGGGAATGCCTGCGGTAAGGATGGGCATGACCGAAGAATCTCTGCAGCTGGGGCAGCCGACGCCCCTCCCCGCCGGCCCGCACGAGGCCCGCCTCGACCGGGTGCCGAACCCGCATCTCGACACCGACTACCTCGCCCGGTTCACCGTCCCGGAATTCACCTCGCTTTGCCCGGTGACCGGCCAGCCCGACTTCGCGATCCTTGTGATCGACTATGTGCCCGATCGCTGGCTCGTGGAGTCGAAGTCGCTGAAGCTCTACCTCGGCGCGTTCCGCAACCACGGCGCGTTCCACGAGGATTGCACGGTGGGCATCGCCAAGACGCTCGTGGACCTGCTCGGGCCACGCTACCTGCGGATCGGCGGCTTCTGGTACCCGCGCGGCGGCATCCCAATCGACGTGTTCTGGCAGACCGGCGCCCCGCCGGCCTCCGTCTGGCTGCCCGATCCCGGCGTGCCGCCCTACCGTGCCCGCTGAGAGAGGTCGGACAAAGAGAAAGGGGCGACCGGCATGGCCGGTCGCCCCAAAATTCGAGTCCGAGTTGATGTACCCTTAGTACGGCGAGCCATAGTAGCCGCCGTAAGCCGGGGCGCCGTAGCCGTTGCCGTAGGCGCCGTAACCGCGGTTGTAGCCGTAGGAGTCGCGGGCCGCGCCGGCAGCGATCGCACCAGCGGCGAGACCGGCGATGCCGAGACCGACGGCAGCACCCGTGCCGATGCCGCGCCCGCCGCGGTGGCCATAGCCGTAGCTGCGACCGTAGCCGCCGCCATACCCGTGGCCATAGCCGCCGCGGTAGCCCGGCCGCGCGTCGGCGGTGGTGGCGGAAAATACGCCGGCCGAGATGATCGCGGCGGTGACGAGGGCGAACTTGCGCATGATGATCCTTTCTCGATGATCCATCGAATTCGCAAGCTCAACGCTGGGACGTCGCGATCGTTCCGAAGGTTCCGCCGCGCCGCCGCGCCGGAGGTGGAATCCGCGCCGGCATTCGAGGGAAGCGGAGACGCGGAAACACCGCGCTGCGTCCGCGTCAGCGGGACGTGTAGTCGCCGGCGCCCTTGGGCCGCTGCATCGCGAACTTCGCGTCCGGCCCGACCTTGAAGTAGTCGAAGTAGCCGCCGCGCTGGATCGGCTGCATCGCCGCCGTATCGACGAGGCCGTCCACGACGAAGCGGTCGTCGATGTAGATCGACACCACCTGCCCGATCACCAGGAAGTTGGCGGCTTCGCCGCCATCGAGCGGAACCAGCGGAACGGTCTGGAGCCACCGGCATTCGAGGGCGGCTGCGGCTTCCGCCACCCGCGGCGCCCGCACCTTGCGCGACGGGGCCGTGGTCAGGCCGGCGAAGTCGAACTCGCTTTCGCCCCGCGGCAGGGGCGCCGACGAAGCGTTCATCTGCTCGCGCAGGTCGTAGGTGGCGAGGTTGCAGACGAAGTCGCCGCCCTCTTCCGCGAAGGTCATCGCATCTTTGCGGCCGGTGGAGGAGAACGCGACCATGTCGTCGCCCACCGCGTTGAAGAACGAGTACGGCGCGAGGTTGAGCTTCCCCGCCCGGCTCATGGCGCTGATCCAGCCGATCGGCCGCGGCGCGACGATCGCCTTCAGAGGGTTGTGCGGCAGGGTGCGGTCGTCGGGGGCGTAATGCATGGGAGCGAGCCTTACAGCCGCGTGACGATCTCGGCGAGGTCCGGGCGCGGCCGGTCCGACGGGATCTCCTCGGGGGCGCCGACATGGATGAAGCCCGCAAGCTTCTCGCGCGGGTCGAGGCCGAGGGCTTCGAGCACGCGGCGGTCGTAGGCGTACCACTCGGTCAGCCATGCGGTGGCGAAACCCTGGGCGTTGGCCGCGACCACGAGGTTCATGCAGGCGGCGCCCGCCGACAGGACCTGCTCCCATTCCGGGATCTTCACGTGCGGGCCGGCCCGCGAGACCACCGCGACGACCAACGGCGCGTGGGCCAGCCGCCTCGCCTCGAGGTCGAGCCGCGCCGCGTCGGCCTCCGGGTTGTCGGAGGCGTAGGTGTTCGCGATCACCGTCCCGATCCGCGCCCGCGCCTCGCCCGCGATCACGATGAAGCGCCACGGCGCGAGCTTGCCGTGGTCGGGCACCCGCGAGGCCAGGGTCAAGATCGTGTCGATCTGTTCCGGGCTCGGTCCCGGTTCGGTCATCCGCAGGGGCGGCACGGAGCGGCGGGTGCGCAGCATGTCGAGGGTGGCGTTCATCGGGGCGTCTCGGCTGGGCGGTGCGGAAGGTCCCGCGATCACACCGGGATTTCGCACGGGCTGCACCGCCTGGGAAGTCGGGCGCCTTGGCGCGGAGGGCAGCGCAAGGGGCGCAAGGGGCAGCGCAAGGGGCAGCGCAAGGACCCCGGGCGGCCTTGCGCTCGCCACGGTCTTAGGATCACACGGGCGAGACGATGACGGTCGGCCGCTTCGGCCTGCGGAGAGAGGCTTTTCGACATGCGCGGACGAAGGCTCGGGCCCGGATTGGCGCTGCTGGCCGCGGTCGCGCCGCTCGCAGCCGCGGCGCAGTCGCCGGACCCCTTCGGCAACCGCCTCGGCGGCGGCCTGCCCTCGCCCTCGATCACGACGCCGGACCTGCCCCCGAGCCAGCCCGAGGGCGAGGCGACCCTGTCGCTTTCCGCGCTGCTGTCGGGGATCGGCCAGCCCCTGCGCTCGGGCCTTGTCTGGCGGATCTACGAGGACCGCACCGACGGCGTCCGGCCCGGGATCGTGGCCCGCTCCACCGACGCGGCGCCGACCTTCAAGCTCGCGCCGGGGGCCTACGTCGCCTCCGTGACCTACGGCTTCGCCAGCGCCACGAAGAAGATCGCGATGTCGGGCCAGCCCGCGACCGACACCCTGCGGGTGGCCGCCGGCGCGCTCAAGCTGTCGGGCGCGATCGGCGACACGCGGATCGCCCCGGCGCAGCTCTCGTTCTCCGTCTTCGTGCCGATCGGCACCAACTCGGAGGGGCGGCTGGTGCGCAGCGGCGTCAAGGCCGGCGAGCTGCTGCGCCTGCCCGAGGGCACCTACCACGTGGTCTCGACCTACGGGGAGTCGAACGCGATCCAGCGCGCGGACCTGAAGGTGGAGAACGGCAAGGTCACCGACGCCACCCTCAATCACCGGGCCGCGACGGTGACGCTGAAGCTCGTCACCAGCCCCGGCGCCGAGGCCTTCGCCGGCACGGCCTTCTCGGTGCTGACGCCCGGCGGCGACACCATCCGCGAGGCGATCGGCGCGTTCCCGCAGGTCACCCTGGCGGAGGGCGACTACGTGCTGATCGCCCGTCACGACGGGCAGGTCTACACCCGCGAGTTCAAGGTCGAGAGCGGGCTCGACCGCGACATCGAGGTGTTGGCCAAGGCGGGGTGAGCGGGCGCCGAGGCGCGCTTAGATGTTTGGTCCCGGCATTTGGTGGAGCGGGTTTGACCGGAAGCGACTGGGCTCGGCGGACCATGCTTTGCAGATGGCCTCGTAGGGCGTGAGACCCCGCAGGGTCTTCAGGCGTCGGCCAAAATTGTAGGCGCTGACGAAGTCGGCCAGATGGGCGCGGAGCTTGTCGTGGCTGTCATAGTGGTAACGCTTGACCGTCGCGTCCTTGATCGTGCGGTTCATTCGCTCGACCTGACCGTTGG
>NZ_VRUW01000074.1:0-25770 GCF_008039475.1 Methylobacterium sp. WL12
GCCTGCGGCCGCGCCGGAGCCGGCGCCAGACGGCGACGTGTTCACGAAGATCGAGCGGCTCGCCGAGCTTCACGGCCGCGGCGTCCTCACCGAGGCCGAGTTCGCCGACAAGAAGGCCGAGCTGCTCTCGCGGATCTAGCGTCGCCCGCAAAACCCCGCCGCGCCGTTGGGCCACAGGGCGGAACGCACCGCTTTCGGGCGTTCCGCACAGGTCGTTCGAGCCCGCCCGCCCCATATGTCGAAGGCGGCCGCGTTCCGGTCCGCCGGACAGCGTATGGCCACGATCGGCGACCTCCTCGACGTCACCACGATCTACCACGAGCCGGCGGTGGAGACGTTTCCGCGCGGGCGCGAGATCCTTGCGCGCTATCCCGACGCGACGCGCATCGCGGTGCCGTCGCACTGGAACATCCCGGCGCTCCACGGCAACGAAGGCTCGGTGGAGGACTGGGTCCGGATCAAGCGCTCGACCCTGGTGCTCGGCGTGAAGAAGGGGCTGACGATGCGCCCCAACGGGCGCAGCGCCCACTTCATCGCGCCCTCGACCTCGAACGGCTGCGCCATGGCCTGCGCCTATTGCTACGTGCCGCGGCGCAAGGGCTTCTCGAACCCGATCTCGCTGTTCGTGAACGTCGAGGCCGCCTGCGCGGCGATCGCGCGGCACGCCACGCGGCAAGGGGCGCTGCCCGAGCCCGACACCATCGATCCGGCCGCCTGGGTCTACGACATCGGCGAGAACGGCGACCTCTCGGTCGACGCCGCGATCTGCGACAACGTCCGCGACCTCGTCGCCCTGTTCCGCACGCTCCCGAACGCCAAGGGTTCGTTCGCGACCAAGGCCGTGAACCGCGACCTGCTCGCCTACGACCCGCAGGGGCGCACCCGCATCCGCTTCTCGCTGATGCCGGCGCGGATCGCCAAGGTCGTCGACGTGCGCACCAGCCCGGTCGCGGAGCGGATCGCGGCGATCGACGACTTCGTGGCCGCCGGCTACGAGGTGCACGTCAACTTCTCGCCGGTCATCCTCTACGAGGGCTGGGAGGCGGATTGGCGGGCGCTGTTCCAGGAGATCGACGGCACGCTCTCGGACGCCGCCAAGGCCCAGCTCAAGTGCGAGATCATCCTGCTGACGCACAATGCCGGCCTGCACGCGGTCAACCTCGGCTGGCACCCGCGCGCCGAAGACCTGCTGTGGCGGCCCGACATCCAGGAGGCGAAGGTCTCGGAGGGCGGCGGCGCCAACGTGCGCTACCGCGCCGGATGGAAGGGCCGCTGGCTCGCCCGCTTCAAGGCGGTGCTCGACGAGACGATGCCGTACTGCACCGTGCGCTACGCGTTCTGAACGGCGAAATCGAACCGTTCTCGCCGGCCCCGCGTTCCCGTCCGCATTCGGGAGAGCGATCCACCATGAGCGACCACGCACGATACCTGAGCGAGGCGGTGCAGCTTGCCGCCGACAACGTCTGCGACGGGGGCACGCCCTACGGCGCCGTGCTCGTGCGCGGCGACGAGGTCCTGGCCCGAGTCGCCAACAACGTGCACACCACCAACGACCCGACCGGCCACGCCGAGATGGTGGCCCTGCGCGAGGCCAGCCGGCGCCTCAACAGCCGCGACCTGTCGGGGAGCGTGATGTACGCCAGCGGCCAGCCCTGCCCGATGTGCCACGCCGCGATGCGGCTCTCGGGGATACGCGAGGGCTACTTCGCCAACGCCGCCGCGACGGCCGGCGAATTCGGGCTGCTCGGTGCCGAGATCTACGCCGAGCTGTGCCGCCCGCTCGACGAGCAGCCGATGCGGCTGAAGCACCTCGACGTACCGGAGGCCACGGCACCCTACGCGGCCTGGAAGGCGCGCAAGGACCAAGCGTGACGGGGTCCGCCGCGTCGCGTCCCGTCAGTGCGTCCAGGGGGCCGTGCGGTTGAACTTGAAGTTGTCGGAGTAGGACAGCCCCTTGCGCGGGGGCGCCTTCTTCGGCTCCTCGACGCGGTAGGCGATGCCGGCCTTCTTGGCGTAGGCGACTGCGTCCTCCAGCGTCTCGAACTTCAGGTGGACCTGCTGCAGCATGTCGCCCGACCCGGTCCAGCCCATCAGCGGGTCGGTCTCGCGCGGTGCGGTCTGGTCGAACTCGAGGTGCCAGACCTTGGTGCGCGCGGTGCCGGACTGCGACGCGTCCTTGGACGGCTGGAAGATGCGGGCGCTCGACATGGCCTTCAGACACCGCTCCGGAAATCGATGGTCGGGGCGATAGGATTCGAACCTACGACCCCCTGGTCCCAAACCAGGTGCGCTACCAGACTGCGCTACACCCCGACATGCATCGGTCTTACGGGGTCGGCGCGATGCCGGCAAGGTTCGATCGGTGTCGCGGGAGAAGACGCGGTGGCCTTGGACGCGGCGGCCCTAGACGCGGATGTCGAGGAGCTTCCGCTCCATGGCGTCGGAGGCGCGCACGACCGCGGCGTTGGCCGCGAAGGAAGCCTTGTCCTCGATCATCCTGACGGCCGTGCTCGACAGGTCCACCTGGGTGGCGCTCGGCAGGCTCGTCCCGATCTCGGCCACCTGCGTGGCGCTCGACGCGAACCTCTGCGACGCGGCGACGAGGCCGGCACTGCTGATCGATGTCGCGCTGATCATGGATCGCTTCCCCGATGCAGCGACTCAAACCATGCCGCCCGTGAAGGAATCGGCCGCGGAGTGGATCGCATTTGATCGAGTCGGCAGTAACGCCCGGCACACGATTCGCGATGAGGCGATGGCCGACGTGATCCAAGCCGGCCTGACCTGCGCGGTCGTACCTTCGGACCCGCCCGGTTCCGAACGCCGCTTGATCCGCGGCGCATCCGACCCACCTGCGGCATCGAGGGCGCGACGGTCCACGTCACGTGAGGAAGTTTCGATGATCGATCTCTACTACTGGCCGACCCCGAACGGTCACAAGGTGACGATGTTCCTCGAGGAGGCGGGGCTTCCCTATACGATCAAGCCGGTCAACATCGGCAAGGGCGAGCAGTTCGATCCCGGCTTCCTCAAGATCGCGCCGAACAACCGCATGCCGGCGATCGTCGACCACGAGCCGGCCGGCGGCGGTGCGCCGATCACGCTGTTCGAGTCGGGCGCGATCCTGCTCTACCTCGCCGAGAAGACCGGCCGGTTCCTCGCCACGGACCTGCGCGGGCGGCAGGAGGCGCTGCAATGGCTGTTCTGGCAGATGGGCGGCCTCGGGCCGATGCTCGGCCAGAACCACCACTTCTCGCAATACGCCCCCGAGAAGATCCCCTACGCGGTCAACCGCTACGTCAACGAGACCAACCGGCTCTACGGCGTCCTCGACCGGCGCCTGGCCGACCGGGACTACGTCGCGGGCGATTACGGCATCGCCGACATGGCGGCCTATCCCTGGATCGTCCCGTGGGAGAAGCAGGGCCAAAACCTCGACGAGCACCCGAACCTCAAGCGCTGGTTCCATGCGATCAGTGAGCGCCCGGGCACGAAGGCGGCCTACGCCCGAGCCCCGGAGGTCAACCCGGACCACGGCAAGACCATGAGCGAGGACGCCAAGAAGGTGATGTTCGGGCAGACGGCCGGGAACACCAAGCGCTGACGGCGCGACGGACCCGCGTCGTCCAATCAGGGGTTCGCCTCGCGCGACGTGTGGTGATCGAAGCGCGGGTCCCCTCTCCCGGGGGGTAGAGGGGGCCGCGTCGGGTTGGGCGCGCCACCCTGATCCGCGGCTGAGCCTGTGAGGCGTCCTACCGCCTCAGCCCATCCAACGGCACCGGTGCCGCGTGCGGCCGGGTCGCCAGCATCCCGTCGATCAGCGCGAGCACCTCGGCCCGGCCGCAATTGGCGGCGGGCTCGAACGGGGTCCAGGTCTGGGTGAAGTCGAGGCGGGCGAACACGTCGCGGTAGTGGCGCAGCTCGTTCGTCGTGAGGGGCACGCCGCGCACGAAGGCCTTGTGCGCCGAGATCGTCACGGCGCGGCGGAAATCCGCGGGGTCGAGTTCGAACTTCAGCGCGTCGCCGCAGAAGCAGATCTTGCGGCCTCGGTCGAACAGCACCGCGTGGCCGTCGAAATGGCCGGCGGTGCGGTGCAGCTCGAGGCCCGGCAGCGGCTCGAGGAAGTCGTCGTAGGGCCACGACACCTGCAGCGCCGCGCTCCAGGTGAAGTCGGCGGCCGGCAGGCACAGCTCCGGGTCGAACCGATCCTGCAGCTGCACCAGCGCCCCGTAGGCGTGCGGGTGCGAGGACGAGAGCACCTGCATGCCCCCGAGGCTCGCGATGTGGTCGAGCGCCGCCTCGCTGAACACCGGGCAACCCTCGAAGCCCATGTTCCCGGCATCCGTGCAGATCAGGTAGCTCGACGGGCCGATCCCCGAGACCGGCTCGTTCCAGAACCGCCAGACGCCCGGCTCGAGCTCCTGCCAATGGCAGGGGAAGCGCTCCTGGGCTTGCCCCTTGGTCCAGAACTGCCAGCCGTCCTGCGGCACCACGTGGCGGGCATCGAGGCACATCGGGCAGGCGGGCGGCGTCGTGAAGTGGCGCTGCCAGAAGCCGCAATTGTCGCAGACGTAGGCCGGCAGATCGAGGGCGCCGGCAAAGGGCAGGTATCCGGGCACGCGTCGCCTCGTGGCAGCAGGGATGGTCGCAACGCTTCGTAGAACCGTTCCCGATCGCGTTGCAATCGCGAACGGAAGCCCGTCAGGGCCGCGGCAGCAGGCGGCGCGGGGCGCGGGCGACCGCGGCGGCGCTCGCGAGACCCACCAGGGCGATTCCGGCGAAGCCCGCCATCAGCAGGTCGCGCTCGCGGCTGGTCCAGAACGCGGTGCGCGTCGCCTTGGTCCGGTCGCCGAAGCGCCCGTCGATTCCGACGTCGCCCGGCACCGGGGCGTCGAGGTTGCCCACCCGGTCGGCCATGTCCTCGTCGGTCATCTGCTTCGGCCACATCTCGGCGGCCTTCTTGTCGGCGAAGCCCGGGACCAGCGCTTGCGCTGCCGCCATCATCACCGTGCTGCGGCCGACCCAGACCTCGCGGCGCGGATGCTCGGCGGCGAAGACGATCGCCTCGGCGCAGAGGCGGGAATCGTAGACCGGGTCCGGCGCGTTCTGGTCGCGGCCGGTCCGGTTGCGGGTCCACTTGTATTGCGGCGTGTTCACCGCCGGCAGGTAGATCACGCTGAGCGAGACATCGCTCTTGTCGTGGATCAGCTCGCAGCGCAGCGAATCCGTGAAGCCGGAGACGGCGAACTTGGCCGCGCAGTACGGCGCCTGCAGAGCCGCCGCGCGAAACCCTAGGCCCGACGAGACCTGAAGGATCGCCCCGCGGTTGCGCGGCTTCATGTAACGCAGGGCGGCCAGCGTCCCGTAGACCTGGCTGAGATAGGTCGTCTCGGTGACGCGGCGGTACTCGGCCGGCGTGATCCGGTCGGCCGGGCTCACCACCGTCGACATCGCGTTGTTGACCCAGGCGCGGATCGGCCCGAGCTCGGCCTCGATCCGGGCGGCGGCCGCATCCACCGCCTCGGCGTCCGACACGTCGGCGGAGATGGTGAGGACCGGGCGGCCGTAGGCGGCCAAGGCGGCGGCGGTGGAACGCAGGCGGCCCGCGTCGCGGGCGATCACGGCGACCGCCCAGCCGCGGGACGCGAACAGGTGGGCGGTGGCGAGCCCGATCCCGGCGGTGCCTCCCGTGACGACTGCGACCCGTGCCATGCGCGCTCTTCCCCCCGACGTCTTCGCAGCGACAAGCCGTCGCCGCCGAAGGTCGCCGGTGATCCGGTCAGGCGTGCGCGGGTGCCGCGTGGGCCGGGGTGCCGCCGTGGCCGTCGTCGGCCTTCTTGCCGCGCTTCCGTCCGATCCAGATCACGATGTTCCGGATCATCACGTAGAAGACCGGCGTCAGGAACAGGCCGAAGAAGGTCGCGCCGATCATCCCGAAGAACACCGCCGTGCCGAGCGCCTGACGCATCTCGGCGCCGGGGCCGGTGGCGATCACCAGCGGCAGCACGCCGAGGATGAAGGCGAAGGCGGTCATCAGGATCGGGCGCAGGCGCAGGCGGCAGGCCTGGATCGCGGCGGCGACCGGGCCCTTGTGCTCGGCCTCCTCGATGTCGTGCGCGAACTCGACGATCAGGATGGCGTTCTTGGCGGCCAGGCCGATCAGTACGATCAACCCGATCTGGGTCAAGATGTTGTTGTCCTGGCCCCGCAACTGCACGCCAAAGAGCGCAGCGAGCACGCCCGTCGGCACCACCATCAGGATCGAGATCGGCAGCGCCCAGCTCTCGTACTGGGCGGCGAGCACCAGGAACACGAGCAGGATGCCCAGCGCGAACACGTAGACCGCCGTGTTGCCGGTGGCCTTCTGCTGGTAGGCGATCTCGGTCCAGTCGTAGGCGTAGCCTTCCGGCAGCGCCTTGGCCGCGATCTGCTCCATGGCGGTCAGCGCCTGGCCGGTCGAGACGCCGGGCTTGGCCACGCCCTGCACCGGCACCGAATAGTACAGGTTGAAGCGCTGCACGATCTGCGGGCCGGCCACGTTGCGCAGCGAGGCGAGCGTCCCCAGCGGCACCAGGGCGCCGGTGGAGGAGCGGACCTTGATCTGCGAGATGTCCTGCTGCGAGGTCCGGTAGGCGGCGTCCGATTGCAGGCGCACCTGGTAGATGCGGCCGAGCGTGTTGAAGTCGTTGACGTAGGCGCCGCCGAGATCCGCCTGGACCGAGGCGAAGACGTTGGCCAGCGGCACGTTCAGCATCCGGGCGATCGTGCGATCGATGTCGAGGTAGAGCTGCGGCGTGTCGTTGCCGAAGGTGGTGAACACCCGCTGCACGTCGCTGCTCTGGTTGGCCTGGCCGATCAGCTCGCCGGCGGCCGCCAGCAGCGGGCCGGTCTGCGAGGATTGCCGGCTCTCGATCTGCATCTTGAAGCCGCCGCCGTTGCCGAGGCCGCGGACCGGCGGCGGCGGGATGACGATGACCCGCGCCTCCTGGATGTTGGCGGTGGCCTTCAGCACGTCGCCGGTGATGACGGCCGCGCTGCGCCCGTGGACCGCCCGCTCCTTGGCGCCGGCCAGCGTGATGAACATCACGCCGGAGTTGGTGGTGTTGGTGAAGGTCGCGCCGTCGAAGCCGGCGATGATGACCGTGTTGGTCACGCCGTCGATCTTGCGCGCCTCCGCCGCCGCCCGATTCACCACCGCGGTGGTGCGGTCGAGCGAGGCGCCCGCCGGCAGCTGGACCACGCCGATCAGGTAGCCCTGGTCCTGGTCGGGGATGAAGCCCGTCGGCGTCGTCTGCACGAGGTGGATCGTGCCGAAGATGACGAAGCCGTAGAACACCATCACCGCGACGATGCCGACGGTGTAGCCGGTGAGCAGGCCGACGATCCGGGCGTAGCCGTTCGAGAGCGCCTCGAAGCCGCGGTTGAACAGGTCCGCGAGCCACGCGATGAACCGCGTCAGGAAGAACTTCGGCTTCTTGCGGGCGTGGTGGGGCACCAGCAGCAGCTTGCAGAGCGCCGGCGACAGGGTCAGCGAGTTGAAGGCCGAGATGATCGTCGAGGCGGCGATCGTCAGCGCGAACTGCTTGTAGAACTGGCCCGAGATGCCGGGGATGAACGCCGTCGGGATGAACACCGCGGCCAGCACCAGCGCGATGGCGACGACGGCCGAGCCGACCTCGTCCATGGTCTTGTGCGCGGCCTCGCCCGGCGAGAGCCCCTCCTCCATGTTGCGCTCGACGTTCTCGACCACGACGATCGCGTCGTCGACGACGATGCCGATGGCGAGCACCAGCCCGAACAGGGTGAGGTTGTTCAGCGAGAAGCCGAAGGCCGACATCGCCGCGAAGGTGCCGACGAGCGAAACGGGAATCGCGATCACCGGGATCAGCGCCGTGCGCCAGCTCTGGAGGAACACCAGGATCACGATCACCACGAGGCCGACCGCCTCGAACAGGGTCTTGTAGACCTCCTGGATCGACTCCTCGATGAACTCGGTCGGGTTGTAGGCGATGCGGTACTCGACGTCGGGCGGGAAGTTCTTCTTGAGGTTCTCCATCACCTTCTTGACGGAGGCGGCAGCGTCGAGCGCGTTGGTGCCCGGGCGCTGGAACGCGCCGATGCCCACCGCCGGCGTGGCGTTCAGGAAGGAGTTCGTGGTGTAGTCCTTCTGGCCCATCTCGGTGCGGGCCACGTCCTTCACCCGCACGAGGCGGCCGTTGGTGGCCTTCACGATGACGTCGGCGAACTCCTCCGGCGTCTGGAAGCGGCCTTGCGACTGCACCACGAGCTGGAACGCCTCGCCGGTCTTGGCCGGCGGCGCGTTGAGGGCGCCGGCGGCGACCTGCACGTTCTGCTCCTGCAGCGCCGCGGTCACGTCGGTGGTGGAGAGGCCGTAGGCGGCGAGCTTGTTCGGGTCGAGCCAGATGCGCTCGGCGTACTCGTTGCCGCCGAAGATGGTGATGTCGCCGACGCCGTCGAGGCGAAGCATCTCATCGCGGATGTTCAGGTAGATATAGTTGGCCAGATAGTTCTGGTCATAGGTCTTGTTCGGCGACAGCAAGTGCACGACCAGCATCAGGTCGGGCGATGCTTTACGCACGGTGACGCCGAGGTTGCGCACGTCAGGCGGCAGGCGCGGCTGGGCCACCGAGAGCCGGTTCTGCACCAGCACGTTGGCGATATCGAGGTTGGTGCCGACCTTGAAGGTGACGGTCAGCAGCATGTTGCCGTCGTTGGTGGACAACGACGTCATGTAGAGCATGTTGTCGACGCCGTTCACCTCCTGCTCGATCGGCGTCGCGATCGTCGCGGCCACCGTCTCGGCGTTGGCGCCGGGGAAGCTCGCGCGCACGGTCACCGTCGGCGGCACGATCTCGGGATATTGCGAGACCGGCAAGCTCTCGTAGGCGACGAAGCCGAGGAGCAGGAAGATGATCGACGTGACCGACGCGAAGATCGGCCGATCGACGAAGAAGTGGGCAAAACGCATCGGTCAAACCTCTGGGTCGCCGCCCCTCGCGGAGCCGGCCACCGGCGTCGTCGATGGCGCCGCACCGGTCGGGACCGGTGCCGCTCGTCGGCTCGAGACCGCCGGGCGGCCTCGGGTCTTGCTACGCCTCAGGTCTCGCGCGGCCTCAGGTCTTATGAGCCTCAGGTCTTGTTAACCCTAGGTCTTGTTAACCCTAGGTCTTGCTCGGCGGCAGCGTGGTCGATTCCGGCGTGACCTTGGCCCCGGGGCGCACGCGGGACGTGCCGTTGACCACGATGGTCTCGTCGCCCTTCAGCCCGTCGCGGATCACGCGGTAGCCGTCGACCTTGGGTCCGAGCTTCACGTCCCGGGAGCTCACCGTCCCGTCCTCGGCGACGAGGTAGACGATGCGCTTGTCCTGGTTGGCGGCGACCGCCTCGTCCGGGATCAGGACGCCCTGGAAGGGCTTCGTCGCGGGCATCGAGACGATGCCGAACAGGCCCGGCTTGATGAAGCCGTCGGCGTTCTCGACCGTGGCGCGCAGGAGGATCGTGCCGGTCGCGTTGTCGACGCGGTTGTCGACGAAGTCGAGGGTGCCCTTGCGGGTCGGCTTGGCCTCGCCCGACAGCGCGATCAGGATCGGGACGCCCTTGCCGCGCTGGGTCTGGCCCATGCCGATGCCGAGCGAGCCCTGGTATTTCAGGAACGACTTCTCGTCGACGGTGAAGGAGAAGTAGATCGGATCGAGCGAGACGATGGTGGTCAGCATCGTCTGGTCGGTGATGACGATGTTGCCCTCGGTGACGAGGCGCTGGCTGATCCGCCCGTTGATCGGCGACTTCACTTCCGAGAAGTCGAAGTTCAGCTGGGCGTTGCGGAGCGCCGCCTCGGCGCTGTCCACGTCGGCCTGCGCGGTCTGCGAGGCCTGCCGGCGCTGGTCGGTGACCTGCTCGGAGATATTGCCGCCCTTCGACAGGGTCTGCGCGCGCTCCAGGTCGGTCTGCGAGAACGACAGCCGGGCCTTCGCGGAGGTCAGCGAGGCCTGCGCCTGCTCCAGGGCCGCCTTGTAGGGGCGCCGGTCGATGACGAAGAGCACGTCGCCCTTCTTCACCGTGGCGCCGTCGGTGAAGTTGATCTTCTCCAGGTAGCCGGTCACCCGCGCCCGGACCTCGACGAACTCGATCGGGTCGAAGCGGCCGGTATATTGGTCCTGCTCGATGATCTCGCGGACCACGGGCTTGGCGACCGTCACCTTCGGCGGCGGGCCGCCCGGCGCCTGGGCGCGGGCCTGCGGCGCGGAGAGCGCCGCGGCGATCACGATGACGCTTGCGAGCCGACGCTTGTACATGGATGGTTCCCCAGCAGCCCGCCACCTATTCCCCGAAGCGCACACAGGTTGTGCGCCGCCGCACATGGCTTCGCCGCCGCGAGACGAACGACGCGCGCGGTGCGACGCTTCGACGGACCTACTCAATCGCTTCACCGGCCGCCGACCAGTCGCGGTAGCCGCCCTTGTAGTGTTCGTTCAGATCGAGCCCGGTCGCCTGCATCGCGTCGAGCGCGTGGACGGAGCGCACGCCGGAGCCGCAGGAGAAGACCGGGCGGCGCCCGTCCGCCTCGATCAGCGCGGCGACCGCCGTCGGGTCGAAGGTCGAGAGCGGGTGCATCACCGCGCCGGGGATGTGGCCGTTCTCGTATTCATGCGGCTCGCGCACGTCGATCACCAGCATCGAACCGTCGGCGAGGCCCTGCTTGATCGCATCGCGGTCGAGGTCGACAACACGCATCGGTCGATTCCCTGGGAGAGAGGCCGGCTGCGCGGGCACCGGCGCGCGGGCTGACGCTTTCCCTTATTCGTCAGCCGCCCACGGCGCAACACGCGCCCCCCATCCAGGGCGTGGGCTGCGGATCAGAGTGCGGCCAGCAGCGCGTCGGCCGGCTTGAAATGCGCGGGCCAGCTCGGGGCGACGTAGCCGTCGAGGCGCCGCGCCAGAGCTTCGCGATGTTCGCCCCCCGGACGGCTCAAGTCCTCCACCGCCCGCCGCCAGCCGAGCCCGTCGAGGGGATCGAGGAAGTCGGCGAAGCCCGCGCCGATCTCGCGGTGGACCGCGATGTCGGAGGCGACCACCGGCACGCCGGAGGCTGCGGCCTCGACGATCGGGATGCCGTAGCCCTCGGTGAAGGAGGGCATCAGCAGGGCGGTGCAGCTGCGCGTCAGCGCGGCGAGGCCGTGGGTCGAGAGGCCCGAGACCTCGACGACGTGCGGGCGGATCGACTCGCAGCGCTCCAGCAGGTCGACGACGTTCTCCGCCTCCCAGCCGCGGCGCCCGACGAGCACGAGGCGGGGCGTGTCCGGGCCGTGCCGTTCGACGAGGTCGCGCCAGAGGTGCAGCAGCAGCAGGTGGTTCTTGCGCGGCTCGATGGTGCCGCAGACCAGGAAGGTCGGCCGGTCGGGCGCGAATCGCGGCCCTTCTCGCCCGAAGGCCGGCTCGACGCCGAGATGGCCGACCGCGAGCGGCGGCCGCCCGAACCCGTCGGCGGCAAGATGCGCCAGCGTCCGCTCGCCGGTGTCGGCCGAGTTCACGATGATGGCGGCCGCGTGCCGCCCGATGGTCCGCATGCGCAGGCGGTGGCGTTCGGCCTCGCCCGTCCGGCCGTATTCGGGATGGGTGATCGGGATCAGGTCGTGGACGAAGAACACCGGCCGCACGTCGGCGCGGGTGTAGAGCCAGTCGAACCGCTCCGGCTTGTCGAGGCGCAGGTGCGAGGTGTGGAGATAGAGGCTGCCCTCGGGCAGGGCCGCCACCGGTGCGGCGCGAAAGATGCCGAGCACGGTCTCCGCCTGGATGCGGCGGCGACGGAGCGTGCTCGATCGCGTGGGGCCGCGCCCGGCGGCGACGTCCGCCGGCCGGCCGGAGAGCCGCGCCTCCAGGCGGCGGTAGACCGGGTCGGATTCGGCCGCCACGTCCTCGATCCACCCGGCCGCGACCGCCTCGACGATCCGGGACGCATGCGCCCGGTCGAGCACGCGCGGCCCGAGCCCGGTCGAGACCAGCCCGAAGCGCGGCCCCGCGCCCGCGAGCACGTGGCGGGCGTAGGCGAGGTCGACCCGGTCGATCCCCGACGGGCTCGCATGGCGCAGACGGGTGACGAGGCGGGTGAGGTCGAAGGCGATCGGCCGTATGGTCATGATGCTCCGCTCGGCCGTCCGAGGCCGTGGCGGGTGTTAGCCGGCGGGCGGACGGAGGGCCAGCGGAGCCGGGTTCGAGGGCTGGCGGATCGACGGTGCTCGGCGAAACGTCCGCCCCTCAATACGTCCAGCGCTGGGCCTTCGAGACCAGGAAGTCGCGGAACGCCTGGACGCGGGCGACGGTTCGCATCTCCTCGGCGTAGACGAGGTAGCTCTCCAGCGTCGGCATCTCGCTCTCGCGCAGCACCTGGACGAGGTGGTCGTCGCCGTCGACGGCGTAGTCCGGCAGGATGCCGATGCCGGCGCCGGTCTCCATCGCCCGCTGCAGCGCGCCGATGTTGTTGACGGTGAAGGCGACCGGGCGGCGCTCGCGGCCCTCGCGGCCGACGTTGGCGAGCCAGTGCGCGGCCAGCAGGTAGGACGGCTCGTTGCCGCCGAAGGAGACGAGCCGGTGCTCGTCGAGGTCCTCGACGGTCTTGGGCTCGCCGAAGCGCTTCACGTAATCCTGGCTGGCGAAGGCGTGGTAGTGCACCGTGAACAGCCGGCGCTGGATCAGGTCGGGCTGGGCCGGGCGGCGCATGCGGATGGCGACGTCCGCCTCGCGCATGGCGAGGTCGAGCTCCTCGTTGGTGAGGATCAGCTCGATCCGCACGTCCGGGTACAGGTCGAGGAACTCGGCGACGCGTTGCGCCAGCCAGGCGGTGCCGAGCCCGACGGTGGTGGTCACCTTGAGGTCGCCCGATGGCCGCTCGCTGGTCTCGACCAAGCGCGCGCGGGTGTTCTCCAGCCGCAGCTTCATGTCGCGCGCGGCGCGGAACAGTAGGTCGCCCTGTTCGGTGAGGATCAGTCCGCGGGCGTGCCGGTGGAACAGCGGCGCCTTGAGCTCGCGTTCCAGCGCGCTGATCTGGCGGCTGACCGCGGATTGGCTGAGGCCGATGTCGTCGCCGGCACGGGTGAAGCTGCCGGCCTCCGCCACGTTGAGGAAGATCCGGATCTTGTCCCAATCCACGGCGAGACTCCCTCACGCAAACCGACGGTGCCGGGGCGCGCAGGCTCCGTCACGACGCCTGCCACTCATGCGTCCTGGGCATGGTCGCGCGCAAGGCGCGGCACAAAGAAAATGTTGACAGAACCGTCAAGCGGGTTCGATCCGCGCAGTCGTGCCCCGCCCGAATGCGGATTCGGGAGGGCGGATGGACGTCCGGCTACTCGGCGGCCGCCTGGACCGGGCTTTCGCCGATGTCGAGGTTGGCGAGGTACTTCTCCGCCTCCAGCGCGGCCATGCAGCCCATGCCGGCCGCGGTGATCGCCTGGCGGTAGACGTCGTCGGTGACGTCGCCGGCCGCGAACACGCCGGGGATCTCGGTTTCGGCGGTACCGGGGCGGACGCTGAGATAGCCGCCGTGGCGCATCGTCAGCTGCCCCTCGAACACCTCGGTCGCGGGCTTGTGGCCGATCGCGACGAACACGCCGTCGACCGGCACCTCGCTGGCCTCGCCGGTGCGGGTGTCCTTGAGGCGCAGGTGGGTCACCGACGGGGCGGGGCTGGTGGTGCCGCAGATCTCGTCGATCTCGCGGTTCCACAGCACCTCGACGTTCGGGTGCTTGAACAGGCGCTCCTGCAGGATGCGCTCGGCGCGGAACGCGTCGCGGCGATGGATCACCGTGACCTTCGAGGCGAGGTTGGCGAGGTAGAGCGCCTCCTCCACCGCGGTGTTGCCGCCGCCGACCACCGCCACCGGCTTGCCGCGGAAGAAGAAGCCGTCGCAGGTCGCGCAGGCCGAGACGCCGCCGCCCTGGAACTTGGCCTCGGAGGGCAGGCCGAGCCACTTCGCCTGCGCGCCGGTGGCGACGATCAGCGCGTCGCAGGAATAGGTCTCGCCCGAATCCGCCTCGAGCCGGAACGGGCGCACCTTGAGGTCGACCTTGGTGATGTACTCCGACAGGATCGTGGTGCCGACGTGCTCGGCCTGGAGCCGCATCTGCTCCATCAGCCACGGGCCCTGGATCGCCTCGGCGAAGCCCGGATAGTTCTCGACGTCGGTGGTGATCATCAGCTGGCCGCCGGGCTGGAAGCCCGAGATCATCAGCGGCTGGACCATGGCGCGGGCGGCGTAGATCGCGGCCGTGTAACCGGCCGGCCCCGAACCGACGACGATCAGCCTGGAATGGGTGTGGGCCATGGCGTCCTCTACTTCCTAGCTCTAGAGCATTTTCCGTGATCCCTGGATCACGGGGAATGCTCCAACCTACTGTGTGGTCGCATTTCCTTCACGCGAGCCGGCATCCACCTCGCATGAAAATGCTCTAATCCAGGCGATCCTGCGTCACGCTCGCGCCGTGCGCCGCGCGGAAGGCGGCGTAGCCGTCGGCCAGCGCGCGCGCGATCACCGGCGTCGCGTCGATCGGCTTGTACGCGAGCGGCTCCAACCGCCCGGTAAACGGGCGCAACGCCCCGGCCATCGCCAGCCCGGCGAACATCCGCCGATGGCGGATATAGGTACGCGGCAGGTCGAACAGCAGCACCGGCGCGCCGGTGGAGACCGCCTCGCTGACCATGTTGGCCGAATCCGAGGTCACGACGATGGCGTCGGCCAAAGCCAGCATCGCGACGTAGGGGTTGTCGCCGCCGCCGTCCCAGAGGAAGCCGCCGGTCTCGGCGACGAGCGTGCGGATCGCGTCGCGCAGCGGGTCCGGCGTGCGGCGCGAGACGGTGACCATCAGGCGGCAGCCGGAGCCGGCGAGCTTGCGCAGGTCGCCGACGAGGCGCTGCATGTCGAGGGCGCGATAGCTCAAGTGCCGGCTGTCGCCGCCGATCAGCACCGCGACGCGCGGCCCGTCCAGCGCCGACAGCCGCGGGTCCGGCCGGGCGCGGGCCGCCGCGATCCGCTCGGCGGTGACCAGGTGCGGCGCGGTGAGCGTGGTGAAGACGTTGGGGCCGCGCAGGTCGTCGTAGTCGGGCACCCAGATGAAGTCGGCGCTGTCGTGCCCGGTGCGCGGGTCTTTGAGGAAGGCGGTGAAGGTGCGGCCCGCCGCCGCCCGGCGCATGGCGCGGAGATACGGCACCGCGCGGCGCCCCGAGGCGATCAGGATGTCGGGATAGGGGCCGGCCAGCGCGCCGCGGCGGCGATACGGCCCCTGGCGCGGGTCGATCGGCCCCCACGGCGCCGTCCAGCCGAACGGGCCGTTCGCCGGCACGCGGCGGATCTCGTAGGACAGGCCGAGGGTTTCGGCGATGCCGACGCACTGGTTCTCGTCGCCGGCCTTGCCGTCGGTGACGATCCAGGCGCGGGCGCCGGCCAGGGCCGGGCTGGGAAGCGTCTCGCTGGGGGCGGCCACGTCAGTCGGCGGGCAGGTTGCGGACGAGCCAGTCGGCGTAGATGTCGGCGATGGCCGTGACGCGGCGGCGCTCGGATTGCGGGTCGTACCAGGCACCGCCGAAGCTCGACGGGGTCGCCGTGAGCTGCGGGTGGCGGCCGAGCACCGCGCCGTCCCGGGCGACCAACAGGGCCTCGCCGTCGAGGTAGTCGTTCTGCGAGCCGCCGCCGAAGCCGGAGCGGCCGTTGGTGCCGCCGCCGGCATAGGGCCGCAGCGAGAAGCCGCGCACCAGCACCACGAGGCTGGGGCCGCGACCGCCGAGGCGGCTCGCGAAGCGGCTGCGCAGGGCCGCGGTCAGGTCCGCGCGGAGCGCCTCGGCCTGCGCGCCCGCACCGAGCGCCAGGAGGGGGCGCACGTCGACGCGCACGTCCGCGAAGCGCTCGCCGCGCAGGCTCGGAAAGTCACCGGCCCGGGCGGCGACGGCAAGCGCCGACGCGGCGAACGCCGAGAGGGCGAGCAGCCCGGCGATCCGGCGTCGCGCCATCCGCACCGGTCAGGCCCCGTACCGGATGCCGACGACCTCGTAGGACTTGCCTCCGCCGGGCGTCGTCACCTCGACGGAATCGCCGACACCCTTGCCGATCAGCGCCCGCGCGATCGGCGAGGTGATCGAGACGCGGCCCGAATGCACGTCGGCCTCGGGTTCGCCGACGATCTGGTAGGTCTTCTCTTCCTCGGTGTCGTCGTCCAGGAGCTTCACGGTGGCGCCGAACTTGATCTTGTCGCCCGAGAGCTTGGTGACGTCGATGATCTCGGCGCGGGAGATCAGGCTCTCCAGCTCGAGCACGCGGCCCTCGTTGTGGGACTGCGCCTCCTTGGCGGCGTGGTACTCGGCGTTCTCGGAGAGGTCGCCGTGCGCGCGCGCTTCGGAGATCGCCGCGACGATGCGCGGGCGCTCCACCTGCTGGCGGTGCTTCAGCTCCTCCTCCATGGCTGCGAAGCCACGCACCGTGATCGGAACCTTGTCTATCGCCATCGTCTCGCGCCACAATGAAGAGGCCCGGCCGGACGCGGCGATGCCGCGCCCTCCGGGCCAGATTCCAACAACCCGTCCGAACGCGTGTCCCGCGATCGGTTCGAAACGTCGTGTCGCCGCCCGGCTTCAGGCTGCGAAGTATTCCTGCAGGGCGCGGACCCGAAGATCGCCTTCGAGATAGGCCTGAATGCCCTCGGCCGCCGCCATCGCTCCCGCCAGAGTGGTGTAGTACGGCACCTTATGCAAGAGGGCCGCCCGGCGCAGCGAGCGCGAGTCCGACAGCGCGCCCGCGCCCTCGGTGGTGTTCAGGACGAGCTGGATGTCGCCGTTCTTGATCGAGTCGACCACGTGCGGCCGGCCCTCCAGGACCTTGTTCACCCGGTCGCAGGCGACGCCGTTCTCGACGAGGTAGCGCTGGGTGCCCCCGGTGGCCACGATCGAGAAGCCGAGGCCGGCGAGCAGCCGGATCGAGGGCAGGATGCGGGCCTTGTCGCCGTCGCGCACCGAGACGAACACCGTCCCCGAGCGCGGCACCTTGGTGCCGGAGCCGAGCTGGCTCTTGGCGAAGGCGACGCCGAAGCCAGCGTCCAACCCGATGACCTCGCCGGTGGAGCGCATCTCCGGCCCGAGCAGCACGTCGACGCCGGGGAAGCGCGCGAAGGGGAACACCGCCTCCTTCACCGCGATGTGGTTCAGGACCTTCTTCTTCAGGCCGAACGTGGCCAGGGCCTCGCCGGCCATCACGCGTGCGGCGATCTTGGCGATCGGCTCGCCGATCACCTTGGCGACGAAGGGCACGGTGCGGGACGCACGCGGGTTCACCTCCAGCACGTAGATCGCGCCGTCCTTGATCGCGTACTGCACGTTCATCAGGCCGCCGACCTTCAGCGCCAGCGCCATCGCCTTGGTCTGGCGCTCGAGCTCGGCGATGGTCTCGGGCGAGAGCGAGCGCGAGGGCAGCGAGCAGGCCGAATCGCCGGAATGGATGCCGGCCTCCTCGATGTGCTCCATGATGCCGGCGATGAACACGTCGGTGCCGTCGCAGACCGCGTCCACGTCGATCTCGACCGCGTCCGACAGGTAGCGGTCGAACAGCAGCGGGTTCTTGCCGAGCACCGTGTTGATTTGACCGGTCTTGTCGTTCGGGTAGCGCGACTTGACCTCGGACGGGATCAGGCTCGGCAGCGTGTCGAGCAGGTAGTCGGCGAACTGCGTCTCGTCGCGGATGATCGCCATGGCGCGGCCGCCGAGCACGTAGCTCGGCCGCACCACGAAGGGCAGGCCGAGGTCGGCGGCGACCATCCGGCCCTGCTCGACCGAGTAGGCGATGCCGTTCTTGGGCTGCTTCATCCCGAGCTTGTCCAGCAGCCGCTTGAACTGGTCGCGGTCCTCGGCGAGGTCGATCGCGTCCGGCGAGGTGCCGAGGATCGGCACGCCGGCGGCTTCGAGCGCGCGGGCGAGCTTCAGCGGGGTCTGGCCGCCGAACTGCACGATGACGCCGTGGAGCGTCCCGTTCTGCCGCTCGGTCTCGATGATCTCGAGCACGTCCTCCTGCGTCAGCGGCTCGAAGTAGAGCCGGTCGGAGGTGTCGTAGTCGGTCGAGACCGTCTCCGGGTTGCAGTTGACCATGATGGTCTCGTAGCCGGCCTCCGACAGCGCGTAGCAGGCGTGGCAGCAGCAATAGTCGAACTCGATGCCCTGGCCGATCCGGTTCGGGCCGCCGCCGAGGATGATGACCTTCTTCGCGTCCGTCGGCCGGGCCTCGTCGGCGACCTCGCCGGCGAAGGGGGCGACGTAGGTCGAGTACATGTAGGCGGTCGGCGCCTTGAACTCGGCGGCGCAGGTGTCGATGCGCTTGTAGACCGGCCGCACCTTCAGGGCGTGGCGCGCCTCGCGCACCGCCGGCTCGTCGGTGCCGGCGAGCACCGCGAGGCGGGCGTCGGAGAAGCCGGCGGCCTTGAGCTGGCGGAACGCGCCCGGCGTCGTCGGCAGGCCGTGCGCCTTCACCCGGTTCTCCAGGTCGATGATGCCCTGCAGCTGCTCCAGGAACCACGGGTCGATCTTGCACGATGCGTGGACCTCGGCGTGGCTGATGCCGAGGCGGAGCGCCTGCGCGACGTTGAGCAGCCGGTCCGGCGTCGGCGTGCCGATGGCAGCCTTGATCGCGTTGTGGTCGTCGCCCTTGCCCAGCCCCTCGATCTCGATCTCGTCGAGCCCGGTCAGCCCGGTCTCGAGCGAGCGAAGCGCCTTCTGCAGCGACTCGGCGAAGCATCGGCCGATCGCCATGGCCTCGCCCACCGATTTCATCGCGGTGGTGAGCGTCGGCTCGGCGCCGGGGAATTTTTCGAACGCGAACCGGGGGATCTTGGTGACGACGTAGTCGATCGTCGGCTCGAACGAGGCCGGGGTCGCGCCGCCGGTGATGTCGTTGGCGATCTCGTCCAGGGTGTAGCCGACGGCGAGCTTGGCCGCGACCTTGGCGATCGGGAAGCCGGTGGCCTTCGAGGCGAGCGCGGAAGAGCGCGAGACGCGCGGGTTCATCTCGATGACGATCATCCGGCCGGTGGCCGGGTCGATGGCGAACTGCACGTTCGAGCCGCCGGTCTCGACGCCGATCTCGCGGAGCACCGCGAGCGAGGCGTCGCGCATCACCTGGTATTCCTTGTCGGTCAGCGTCAGCGCCGGCGCGACGGTGATGGAATCGCCGGTGTGGACGCCCATCGGGTCGATGTTCTCGATCGAGCAGACGATGATGCAGTTGTCGTTCTTATCCCGAACGACCTCCATCTCGTATTCCTTCCAGCCGAGCACCGATTCCTCGATCAGCACCTCGTTGGTCGGCGAGGCGTCGATGCCGCGCTCGACGATGTCGAGGAACTCCTCGCGGTTGTAGGCGATGCCGCCGCCGGTGCCGCCCATGGTGAAGGACGGCCGGATGATCGCCGGCAGGCCGACCTCGGCGAGCGCGATCAGCGCCTGGCCGAGCGCATGCTCGATGTAGCGCTTGCGCCGGTCGCCCTCGCCCGCATGCCAGGTCTTCTCGAAGGCGGCGATCGCCGCGTCCCGCTCCGCGCCCGCGGGCCATTGGCCCTCGATGCGGGCGATCTCGGCGAGGCGCTTGTCGCGGTCGGCCTTCTTCGGGGCGGAGGCGTTGGCGAGCTCGGACTTGGGCGTCTCCAGCCCGATCTTCGTCATCGCGTCGCGGAAGAGGTGCCGGTCCTCGGCCTTGTCGATGGCCTCGGCCGTCGCGCCGATCATCTGGACGCCGTACTTCTCCAGCACGCCCATGCGCTGCAACGAGAGCGCGCAGTTCAACGCGGTCTGCCCGCCCATGGTCGGCAGGATCGCGTCCGGCCGTTCCTTCTCGATGATCTTGGCGACGATCTCGGGGGTGATCGGCTCGACGTAGGTCGCGTCCGCCATGTCCGGGTCGGTCATGATGGTCGCGGGGTTCGAGTTCACCAGCACGATCCGGTAGCCCTCCTCGCGGAGCGCCTTGCAGGCCTGGGTGCCGGAATAGTCGAACTCGCAGGCCTGCCCGATGATGATCGGCCCCGCGCCGACGATGAGGATCGAGGAGATATCGGTGCGCTTCGGCATCGGACGCCTTCGGTACGGTCACGCGTGCCCGGCCGCGCAGCCCCGGTCTACGGGCGGCACGGATGGGCGCAGGCGGCGGGATTGTCGTTGAGGCCCGCGTCTACACGCAGCCGCAGGCGTTTGAAAGGGCGTGCGCGCGCATGGTTGGCCCATCCGCTTTCACAAGCGCTTCGGGCGGGTGCGTTTTCCACCTCCACCCCGGGGCGACCGGTCCTGCTGGGCGAGGCCTGCGAATCGACGGGACAGCCTCGCCGCCGTCATCCCGGGGCTGCGCAGCAGAGCCCGGGATCCAGAGCCGCCGAGGGAGACTGGTTCGGGCGCCACGGCGGTTCTGGAGATTCCGGGCTCGCCTACGGCGCCCCGGAACGACGGGTCCGGGGTTGTCTGAAGTGAAAGGTGCGCGCGTGCGGCGGCCGAGACGGCCGAAAACGACTTCGGCCCGCTCAGAGGCCGGCGTAGAGCGCGGCGACGGCGCGGTCGATCGAGAGGTAGAAGACGCCGAAGGCGACCAGCGCCGCGACCGCGAACTCCAAGGCGACGTTCGGCAGGGTCTGCGAGCGGCGGATCACCTCGCGGCCGAAGACCAGCGAGACCCAGGCCAGCGTCAGCAGCGCCGGCATCACGAAGAGGTAGGACACCGTGCTCTCGATGTGGTCGAGGCCGGAGGCGGGATCGAGGATCGCGCGGATGTTGCGCACCCACGGCGCGTAGCAGGCGGCGTAGAGCGTGGTCAGCCACGAAAGGCCGACGGCGACCCCGAGGTGGAAGCTGAAGATGCGGTGCAGACGGGAGAAGTCGTCGCGCGCGTCGTCGAAAGTCATCCGTCAGCCCCGTTGGTCGGCAATCGGCCCGGCGACGACCGTTGGCGGATCGTCGTTAACAGGCGGTTGCCGTGGGATGCCGGCCGATCCTGTATTTTCTGTGACGCCGGGCTTCCGCTCGGCGCCACAATTGCGGCCGCCCGGCTAAAGACTCAGCCGATGCCTTCGAACAAGGCCGAGGAGATGTAGCGCTCGGCGAACGAGCACGCGATCGTGACGATGCGCTTACCCTTGAACTCCGGCCGGCTCGCCAGCTCCAGTGCCGCGGCCACGTTGCCGCCGGTGGAGATGCCGCCGGGGATGCCTTCGAGGCGGGCGAGCTCGCGGGCGGTCTCGAACGCCTGCTGGTTCGAGACGGTGATGACGCCGTCGACGATGGCGCGGTCGAGGTTGTCCGGGATGAAGCCGGCGCCGATGCCCTGGATCTTGTGGGGGCCGGGTTGGCCGCCGGAGATGACCGGCGAATCGGTCGGCTCCACCGCGAACACTTTCAGGTTCGGCAGGCGCGGCTTCAACACCGAGCCGACGCCGGTGATGGTGCCGCCGGTGCCGACGCCGGCCACGAACGCGTCGAGCTGGCCGTCGGTGTCGTTCCAGATCTCCTCCGCGGTGGTCTTGCGGTGGATCTCGGGGTTGGCCGGGTTCGAGAATTGCTGCGGCATCACCGAGCCGGGGATCTCGGAGAGCAGCTCCTCGGCCTTGGCGATGGCGCCCTTCATGCCCTGCGGCCCCGGCGTCAGCGCGAGCTCGGCGCCGAGGAAGGCCAGCATCTTGCGGCGCTCCAGCGACATCGTCTCGGGCATCACCAGGATCAGGCGGTAGCCGCGGGCGGCGGCCACGAACGCCAGCGCGATGCCGGTGTTGCCGGAGGTCGGCTCCACCAGGGTGCCGCCCGGCTTCAGCTTGCCCGAGGCCTCCAGCGCGTCGATCATGTTGACGCCGATGCGGTCCTTCACGCTGGCGATCGGGTTGAAGAACTCGAGCTTCAGCAGGATTTCGGCGTCGATGCCGCGCGCCTGCGGCAGGCGGTTCAGGCGCACGAGCGGCGTGTTGCCGATGGTCTCGGTGATCGAGCCGTAGACGCGGCCATGGCCGGGCTTGCGGTCTTGGGTGTCGGCGGATGCCATGGTCGCGAATCTCCGAAGGGACGCTCAGGTGACGGCGCGCCGGACCGCCCCTGACGGGGCGGTCCGGGCGTTTCCGGAGCCGGGATATCGCGTGCGGCGGGCGGGGGCAATCAGGCCAAGTGCCGGGCAGGGCGATCTTTTTCTCCTCCGCCGGCATGCCTCGCGGCGGCGTGGAAGATCCCGACTGCGCAGACGCCGATGCGGGGAAGATCGTTCTTCGCGCGCCGGGCGGTCGGGGCGCCTCGTCAGCGTGCGCCCATCACCAGGAGGATGCCGAGCAGCGGCAGGGCGGCCGCGAGCCAGGCCGCACCGCGGTGGAAGCTCGACGGCGCGACGTAGCGGGAGACGTCCTGGATGCCGGGGCGGAGCGCCGCCCGCCCGAAACCGACCTTCGCCATGCGCCGCCCCCGTCGTGAACCGGAGGGCAGAAGGCGCGAGGGCGTCTCAAGGCCGGGTGAATCCGGCTCCGGCGTCTCGCGGCGTGGTCAACGGGGCCTTAAACGGGGCCTCAGAGCGCGCGGTCGAACTTCAGCTCACCGTTGGGGCTCTTGAGCACGAGCTGCGAGCCGACCATGTCCCACTGCGCGGTGGTACGGAGCGCCACGAAGTAGGCCTGCTCGGCCGCCTGGAGGCTCTTGTCGCAGGACTTCTTGGTGAGGGCGAGCGGGCCGACCGCGAGGTGCTGCTCCTTGAGCGGGAAGGCGGTCGCCGCGAAGGTGTTGCAGCCGCCGTAGCCGCGGGCGCGGTACTGCTTGTCGATGATGAAGCTCGGCCGGTCGGCGCCGCCGAACGGCTTGCCGTTGATGCTCACCGCCGTCCAGGTCGAATCGAGCGGGAACACCTTCTCGGTCTGCTTCGCGCCGGGGATGTACTGCTCTTTCTTCTCTTCGCCGCCGGGCCGGCGGTTGCCCTTGCCGAAGCCGCTCATCGAGGCCGCGCCCTGCGCCATCGTCTCGGTGGCCGTGGTCAGCGCCAGCGCACCGGCGGCGCAGGCCAGAGCGGCGATCAGCATCGGTTTCATGGTACGCCCCTTGTCCCGTTGTCCCGGTGCGCCACCCTCAAGCATCCTGAAGCTTGTGCATCCCGAAGCTCGTGGCGGCGCGCGGAAGCGCCAATGCGATAGGATTTCAGCGTAATTGTGGTCAAGGCGACCGCGGGCGGGCTTTTGCCGGCATCCCACGCGAAGTTCGGCGGACGCGCCGCGGGATTTCTGAAACGATCCGGGTTCCGCTCCGTTGTCACGCACCGGATCGATGGATGTGAGGAGAGTTCGGCGTGGCGGGATCTGACGAAGGTGGCCAGAGCGGCGCGGCCCCGAGGCCGATGAGCCCGGTCCAGTCGCGGGCGGCGCGCGGGTTGCTCGGATGGTCGGAAGCCGAGCTGGCCGGCAAGGCCGGGCTGGACGCCGGCTTCGTGCGCGACTTCGAGGCAGGCCACGGCGATCCGCCCTCGGGCCAGCTGGAGGTGCTGCGCAGCGCGCTGATGGCGGCCGGCGTCGCCTTCACCGAGGACGGCAGCTCCGGCGTGCGGCTCGGACCGGCTGGCGGCGAAGGCATCCGCGCCGACGCCCTGACCACCGAGAACGATCGCTGACGAAAACGATCGCTGAATGGGCGCCGGGCCCCGCCTCGGGGACCCGCGCGCCCGTGCCACCTCGCCCCCGCCCCGGCGTCGGTTCAGGATCGTGGCCTTCGAATGCGCGAGCCGGGACGATGGCGGACCACAAGGCCGAACTCCGCGAGACCCTGCGCCAGATGGAGATCGCCACCGGCGAGGCGGCGGCCTCCTGCCTACCCGGGCTGCTCGCGCGCCTGCGCCGGCACGAGGCCGGGCTTCCGGGCCATCCGCTGATCCGCCCGTGGCGGCGCTGGCGCATCCGCCGCCTCGCCGGCGCCGTGGCGGAGGCGCGCTGGCACGTCGAGCAGGGGCGGCGCGCGCGCCTGGGCGGGCTGTCCGGCCGCCGCTGAGCCGGCCTTGCCGACAGGGCCGCCGCTCGTGCAAAGCGTTTCCGGTGCGCCGCACCATCCGGAGACCACGCCCGTGACCGAAGACAACCCGCGCCGGCCCGACCACGCGGTCGACCCGCTCTTCGTCGATCGCCGCTCGCCCCGCCTGTTCACCGGCGAGGCGGTGCCCGAGGCGGAGCTGATGCGGATGTTCGAGGCGGCGCGCTGGTCGCCCTCCTCCTACAATTCCCAGCCCTGGCGCTTCCTCTACGCCCTGCGCGACGACGCGCACTGGGAGACGTTCTTCGGCCTGATCCTGCCGGGCAACCAGAAATGGGTCGCCGGCACCGGCGCCCTGGTGTTCCTGGTTTCGAACGAGCGCATGAAGGTCGGCGACGAGCTCAAGCCGTCGGCGAGCCATTCCCTCGATGCGGGCGCGGCTTCGCTGGCCTTCCAGCTCCAGGCCAACCGCCAGGGCTGGCACGTCCACGGCATGGGCGGCTTCGACCGGGAGCGGGCGCCGGGCGTGCTCAACGTACCCGAGCACCACACCATCGAGGCCGCCTACGGCGTCGGCCGCGCGGTGGCGCCGGCCGAGCTCGACGCGGACCAGCGCGCCAAGGAGGCCCATAACGGCCGCCGGCCGATCACCGACTTCGTCTTCGCCGGCGGCTTCCCCGCCGACCGCGGCTAGGGGCGGGTGGACGCGTCCGGGCCGGGCTTCCGCTGGGACATCCCGGCCCGGTACAACGTCGGCGTCGACGTCTGCGACCGCTGGGGCGCGGCCGAGCCGGAGCGCCCGGCGATCCTCGAGGTCGCCGCCGACGGCGCGGTCGCGACCACGACCTTCGGCCGGCTGCGCACGGATTCGAACCGCCTCGCCGGGGCGCTCGCAGCCCACGGCGTCGCGCCCGGCGACCGCGTCGCGGTGCTGCTGCCGCAATCGGCCGCCGTGATGGTGGCGCACGCCGCCGCCTACAAGCTCGGCGCCGTCGCCCTGCCGCTGGCCGGCCTGTTCGGCCCCGAGGCCCTGGCCTACCGGCTGGCCGATGCGGGCGCGCGCGCCTGCATCACCGACGCTGCCGGACTCGCCAAGCTCGACCCGATCCGCGGGCGGCTGCCCGACCTCGCGCTGCTGGTCTCGGTGGACGGCGCCGCGGGCGACGTGCTCAGTCTCGCCGACCTGCTCGCCGGCGCCGCGCCCGACTTCGCGGCCCGCGACACCGGCCCCGACGACCCCGCGCTGATGATCTACACCTCCGGCACCACCGGCCAGGCGAAGGGCGCCCTGCACGGGCACCGGGTGCTGCTCGGCCACATGCCCGGCTTCGACCGGATGCACGCCTTCCCGCCCCGCTCCGGCGACCTGATGTGGACGCCCTCGGACTGGGCCTGGGCCGGCGGCCTGCTCAACGTGCTGATGCCCTCGCTCCGCCACGGCGTGCCGGTGGTGGCGCGGGCCGCCCGCTTCGAGGCCGACGCCGCCTTCCGGCTGATCGAACGCCTGCGGATCACCAACGCCTTCCTGGCGCCGACCGCGCTGCGGATGCTGCGGACGATCGCGGCGCCGCGGGAGCGCTACGACCTCTCGTCCCTGCGCAACGTCGCCTCGGCGGGCGAGGCGCTCGGCGCCGACACCTATCGCTGGGCGAAGGACGCCCTCGGGCTGTCCGTCGGCGAGGCCTACGGGCAGACCGAGTGCAACCTCGTGCTCTCGGCCGCGCCCGCGGAAGGGGTCGGGCGGGCGCGGCCGAGAGCACGAGG
>NZ_VRUW01000075.1:0-25717 GCF_008039475.1 Methylobacterium sp. WL12
GGACGGCCCGGACCGCGGCCGGGCTCGGCCCCGCGATTGCCGCCGAACGGGCGACCCTGGCCCGGACGGGCGCCGGGGCGCTGGCCCGGGCGGCCGCCGCCGGGGCGCTGGCCGCGGGTGTCGGGCCGGCGCTCCTCGGCCTGGGCGATCTCGGCCGCCTCCTGGCGCGAGGGCGGGGTGAAGCCCTCGGGGAAGGCGCCGACGGGGATGCGCTGGCGGGTGATGCGCTCGATGTCGCGCAGGTACGCCTTCTCCTCGTCGTTGCAGAACGAGATCGCGAGCCCGTCGGCGCCGGCGCGCGCGGTGCGGCCGATGCGGTGGACGTAGCTCTCGGGCACGTTCGGCAGGTCGAAGTTGACGACGTGGCTCACCGCCTCGACGTCGATGCCGCGGGCGGCGATGTCGGTCGCCACCAGAACCCGGCACTGCCCGTCCTTGAAGGCGGCCAGCGCCCGCTCGCGCTGCGGCTGGGACTTGTTGCCGTGGATGGCGGAGGCCGCGATGCCGACCTTGTCGAGGCCGCGCACGACGCGGTCGGCGCCGTGCTTGGTCCGAGTGAAGACCAGCACGCGCTCGATCTTGGGATCGCGCAGGATGTGGGCGAGCAGCGCCTGCTTGGCGCCGGTATGGGCGAAGATCACCTGCTGCTCGACGCGCTCGGCGGTGGTGGCCACCGGCGTGACGGCGACCTGGACCGGGTCGCGCAGGTACTGGTCGGCGAGGCCGGCGATGTTCTTCGGCATGGTGGCCGAGAAGAACAGGCTCTGGCGCTTGGCCGGCAGCATCTTCACGATGCGCTTGAGCGCGTGGATGAAGCCGAGGTCGAGCATCTGGTCGGCCTCGTCGAGGACGAGGATCTCGACGCCCTCCAGCGTCAGCGAGCGGCGATCGACGAGGTCGATCAGCCGGCCCGGGGTGGCGACGAGGATGTCGACGCCCGGCGCCAGCGCCCGCTCCTGGCGGCCGATGGTGACGCCGCCGAACACGACGGTGTTGGTCAGCGGCAGGTGCTTCCCGTAGTCGGAGAAGCTCTCGGCGATCTGGTTGGCGAGCTCGCGGGTCGGCGAAAGCACCAGCACGCGGCAGCCGCGACGCGGCGCATGGCGCTTCTCGAGGCTGAGGCGGTGCAGGATCGGCAGCGCGAAGGCGGCGGTCTTGCCGGTGCCCGTCTGGGCGATGCCGCAGAGGTCGCGGCCTTCCATCGCCGGGCGGATCGCCTGCGACTGGATCGGGGTGGGGGTGTGGTAGCCGGCCTCTTCGAGCGCCTTCAGCACGGGCTGGGCGAGGCCGAAATCGGTGAACTGGGTCAAGGTATGACTTCTCAGGCAGCCGGATCGCGGATACGGGCCCGGCTCAAGTCGAGCGGCGCCGCGAAGTACCGTTGAGGTGCGATCCGTAGAGCAGGAGGCAGCCCGCGTGATGGGGCGGCCCGGGTGCATGCACGTTATGAAGAGAGGGGCCGGACATTCGGAGAGGCGCGATCCGCGCCGTCCCTCGTATCCGTCACGCAGCCCTCTCAAGCGGACCCATCTGTCGGCCGCTGACGCTGCCCGTTGGCTATGCGCCTTCGCAGTTGCGAAGTCAACGGCCGGTCAACCGTCGCGGCGATGCGGGATGGACGCCACGGCACGACCGGTGCAGCGTCCGCCCATGCGACCCCGCACACCGTCCCGAGTCGTCCCGCGATGGAGCGGATCAGCCCCATCGCGGGATCGCGGCGCAGCGCGCCTGCACGGCACCTGCGGATGATCACGCACCACACGGCGATCTACGTCGGCTCCCGCGGCTTCGCGGCGGCGATCAACCTCGGTTCGGTCGCGGTGTTCACGCGGCTCGCGCCGCCGGAGAGCTACGGCACCTACCTCTACATCCTGTCGTGGTCGCTGGTGCTCTACGGCGCCACCTGCCAGTGGCCGAAATTCGCGTTCTTCGCCCTCTACGACGAGGCGAGCGAGGGGGCGCAGGTCGGCACCGTCCTGCGCATCCTCCTGTGCACGCTGACGCTGGCGGGAGTCGGCAGCGCGCTCGCGGTGGCGCTTCACATCGTTTCCCCACGCATCGCCGCAGCCATCGTCGCGCTCGCCTTCGGCACCACCCTGTTCGAGGGCGCCACCGAGATCGCGCGCACCCGGCTCAAGGCCGTCGCGGTGGCGATGTCGGTGATCCTGCGCGGAATCCTCATGCTCGGCCTCGGCGGCGCGGTGCTGACGGTCTCGGGCGACGCCGTGCACCTTTCGCTGGCTGTGGCCGCCGCCTACGCGCTGTCGTCGATCCCGGCGGCGGCCACCGTCGTGCCGCTGATGCCGGGGCGCGGCAGCCGTGCGGAAGCCTTGCGCCTCATCGCCTACGGCTGGCCGCTGGTTCTGTCCTTCGGCATCGCGGCCTTGGCCCAGGTGGTCGACCGGCTGATCATCGTGAAGACCATCGGGCCGGAGCATCTCGGCGCCTACGGCGCGATCGCCGACTTCCTCAAGCAGAGCTTCGTCGTGTTCGGCGAGGCGCTCGCCCTGTCGCTGATCTCGATCGCCAAGCGCGAGGCGCGCGCCGGGGGGATGGCGGCGGCAACCGCGGTGCTGTGCGACGCCGCCCGCGCCATGGCGGTGGTCGCGGCCTTCGGGGCCGCGTTCTACCTCAACTTCGACGGGATCGTCGTCTCGATCCTGCTCGGGCCGGATTACCGCGACCAGGCGCGCGCGCTGGCGCCGGTGCTGATCCTGGCCAGCGTCCTGATGATGGTCCGCGCCTACTACTTCGGGCAGATCATCTACTTCACCGACTCGAGCCGGCTCGAAGCCGTCGCCTCCATCGCGACGCTGGCGACGGTGACCGTGCTCTCGCTGGCGCTGATCCCGCATCTCGGGGTCGCCGGGGCGGCGATCGCCTTCGCGGCTGGGCAGGCGGCGGCCTGCCTCGTGTTCGTCCTCGGGGCGAACCGGCGCGGGTCCGGCCTGCCGGCGATGCCGCTGCCGCTGGCCGACGTCGCCGGCATCGCTGCGATCGCGCTCGCGACGGGGCTGGTCCCGACGGCGTTGTCCTGGCTCCCGGGCGGGGAGGGCGCGCCGATCCAGATCCTGCGCTTCGTCGTCCTGACCCTCGGCTTCCTTGCGGCCGTGTGGCGCTACGACGTGGTCGGCGTCGCAGGCGTCGTCCGCCACCGCCTCGGCCGCGTCGCCGGATGAGCGCGGGGCCGACGGCGATGGTGCCCGGCGGCCTGTTCGCCGCCCTGCGCCCGCTCGATCCGGCCTCGCCCGCGTCGGCGGCGTGGCGCGCGCTCGGCGCGGGCGCCTGCGTCCCCAACCCGTTCTACGAGGCCGACTACGCGCTGCCGGCGGCGCGGGCCTTCGGCGACGGGATCCGGCTGCTCGTCGTCGCCGACCGGCCGCCGGAGGAGCCCGGCGCGCGCTGGCTCGCCCTATGGCCGTTCCGGAGCTCGCGCACCCGCTGGGGCGTGCCGTTGCCGGTGCTGGTCGGCTGGACCCACGGTTTCTGCCCGCTCGGCGTGCCGCTCCTCGACGGTACCGAGCCCGCGCGTGCGCTCCAAGCGCTGTGCGACGCGCCGCGCGCGCTCGGACTGTCGCCGCGGCTCCTGCTGTTGAACGCCCCCGCGGACGGCCCCTTCGCCGAGTTGCTGGCGGCCCGGACGAACCGGCGCGACGCCGCCTACTGGGCGCATGCCCGCGGCGCCCTCGACCTCGCCGGCCTGGAGCCGGCGAGGCGCGCAGGCTACCTCGACCACGTCAGCGGCAAGGGCCGGCGCAAGCTGCGCCTGGGGCGCGAGCGCCTGGAGGCCGGCGGCGCCGTCGCGTTCGAGACCGTCGCCGATCCGGCCGCCCTCGCCGCCGCGCTGGACGACTACGTTGCCCTCGAGACCGCGGGCTGGAAGGGCCGTGCGGGGACGGCGCTCGGCCAGCGCCCGGCGGAGGCCGCGTTCATGCGCGGGATGGTCGCCGGGTTCGGCGCGCAGGGGCGAATCCGGATCGTGCGCCTGCGGCGGAACGGGCGCACGCTCGCCGCCGCGATCCTGCCGCGCAGCGGCACGGAGGCGTTCGTGCTGAAGGTCTCCTACGACGAGGCGGAGGCCGCGGGCGCCCCGGGCGTCCAGCTCGTCCACCGCCTGACCGAGGCCGCGCTTCGCGACGGCGCGATCGACCGGATCGATTCCTGCGCCGCCCCTGACTACCGCCTGGCCGAGATGTTCTGGACCGGGCGGCGCGCCATCGCGCACCGGCTCGTGGAGGCCTCGCCCGACCGGTTCTTCCCGCTCGCCGCGGCCCTGGAGCACGCTCGCGAGCGTTATGCCGGGTGGCGGATGCGCCGACGGGTCCGATAGGGCGTTGCGGCGGCGGCGCATTGCCTCCAGGGTCCTGCAGGCCAGCCGGCCACGCCCGAAGAACGGCCAGCGGCAGACCGATCGCCCGGGAGGATCACATTTCCAACGCCCCCGCCGTCTCGTCCGGACAGCCGGACCGCCACGCCCCGAAGCCGCCGGAGCTGATGTCGCCCTGGCGCACGGACGCGCGCGTCGCGCTCCAGGCCGAGGCCCGCACCTTCGCCCGCGAGGTGGTGATGCCGCTGGCCGACGAACTCGACCCGCAGAAGGCCGAGATGCCGCGCTCGCTGATCGACGCCATGGCGAAGAAGGGCTGGTTCGGCCTGACGATCCCGGCCGAGCACAGCGGGATGGGGCTCGGCGTGTTCGAGTACTGCCTCGTCTCCGAGGAGCTCGCGCGGGCGTGGCTCTCGGTCGGCAGCATCCTGGCGCGGGGGCAGGGGCTCGGCACGCAGGTGCTCGACGACGGGCGGCGCGCCGACCTCCTGGCGCGGTCGGCGCGGGGGCAATGGATCGGCGGCATCGCGCTGTCCGAGCCGGCCGCCGGCTCGGACCTCGCCGGCGTGCAGACGCGAGCGGTGCGCGAAGGCGACCACTGGGTCCTGACCGGCACCAAGCGCTGGGCGGGCTTCGCGCGCGCGGCCGACTTCATCGAGGTGCTGGCCCGGACCCGCGATCCCGAGCCCGGCGAATCGCGCTCTGCGGGGCTGGAGCCGTTCCTCGTGGTCAAGCCGCCGGGGGAATTCCCCGAGGGCATGACCGGCCAGGTCATCGACAAGATCGGCTATCACGGCTTCCTGACGTTCCAGCTCGAACTCGACGGCGTGCGCGTGCCCGAGAACGACCGGCTCACGGGGCTCTACGGCGACGGCGGGTCGGATGCGGATTCCGGCGGCTTCGCCTCGGTGCAGCGCGGCCTCAACATCGCCCGCGTCCACACCGCGGCCCGCGCCGTCGGCGTCGCGCGCGCGGCGGTCGAGGACACCCAGGCCTACCTGCAGGAGCGCGAGCAGTTCGGCCACCCGATCGGCGACTTCCAGGCGCTGCGCTTCGCGCTTGCCGACATGGCCGCCGAGGTGGCGCAGGCGCGCGCCTTCTGGTGCCAGGTCGCCCACCTCCTCGACCAGGGCGACGCGGCCGAGAGCGAATCCGCGATGGTGAAGCTGCTCGCCACCGAGATGGCGGTGCGCGTCACCAACCAGGCGATGCAGCTCCACGGCGGAAACGGCTACACCACCGAGCGCCGCGTCGAGCGGTATTGGCGCGACGCGCGGCTGACGACGATCTTCGAGGGCACCAGCGAGATCCAGCGCCGCATCATCAGCGACCGGATGCTGCCCAAGGCCTGATTCCCGCCCGGCCGACGCCCGCACGACACAGTCCATTCGAGGCACGATGACCGACGCCAAGGCCGAACACCGGACGCTCGCGCACGCCGCCGGCGAGCTGCCCTCTGTGCACGTGGACGACTACAACATCGAGCTCGCCAACGACGACGGCTTCATTGGCGACCGCGTCTCCAAGGGCGCCTTCCGGGACCTCGTCGAGGACTGGCGCGAGAAGCTGCGGCAGGTCGGCGACGACCCGCTCGGCGACGTGCCGAGCCGCGACGTCGGCAAGAAGCGCCTCGACCGGCTGATGCTGTCGGACGACCCGCTCGCCTCCGGCGTCGTCCTCGGCGCGGTCGAGGATTTCGCGCAGGAGCTGGCCACCGTCGTGCGGCGGTTCCTCCGGCAGAAGGCGTGGCGCGACACCCGCGCGATCGTGGTCGGCGGCGGCTTCAGCGACAGCCAGGCCGGGCGCTTCGCCATCGGCCGCGCCGCGGCGATCCTGCGCGCGGGCGGCGTCGACATCACCTTGCGGCCGATCCGCAACCACCCGGACGAGGCCGGCCTGATCGGCGCGGCGCACCTCGCCCCGTCGTGGATGTTCTCCGGCTACGACAGCCTGCTCGCCGTCGACATCGGCGGCAGCAACATCCGCGCCGGGGTGCTCGTCACCAACAGCCGCAAGGCGCCCGACCTGTCGCGGGCGGCGGTCTGGCGCTCGCAGCTGTGGCGCCACCGGGACGAGGCTCCCCAGCCGAGCCGCGACGAGGCGGTGGGCAAGCTGGTGCGGATGCTGCGCGGCCTGATCGAGCGCGCCGGGCGGGCGCGGCTCAAGCTCGCCCCCTTCGTCGGCGTCGGCTGCCCCGGGCTGATCGAGGCGGACGGCACCATCACCCGCGGCGGCCAGAACCTGCCGGGCAACTGGGAAAGCAGCCGCTTCCACCTGCCGAGCGAGATCGCGGCGGCGATCCCCGAGATCGGCGGCCACGAGACCACGGTGGTGATGCACAACGATGCGGTGGTGCAAGGGCTCAGCGAAGTTCCGAACATGACCGAGCTGGACCACTGGGGGGTGCTCACCGTCGGCACCGGCCTGGGAAACGCCCGCTTCTCCAACCGCTTGCGGGACGACGCTCACGGCTGAGTGCGGCGGCCCGACGCCTCAGTGCTGGGTAGCGGGCGCCCGCTCGCCGGCGCGGGCGCGGGCCAGCGTCCGCCCGAGGCGCTGGGCCATCTGCTCGCGCAGGGCCTCGGCGACCTCGATGTCGACGAGCCGCCAGGTCCAGCCGCGCAGGCGCAGGCGCAGGCGGAGCTGGTCCTCCCGCGGCGCGTCGGGCGGGATCACGATCACCGCCGTGCGGAAGCCGCGCATCTCCGAGGCGATCCAGAACGGGAACACCCGCGCGATACGGTCGAGCCGGAGGCCCGCCGGCTTCACGCCGTCCGGTCGCTGGATGTCGAGGCTCTGCGGCCAGCCGTCGTCGAGCAGGTCGAGCACGGTCTCGGCGGTCACCATCGATTCGGCGAGCGCCATCGCCACGCCGACCGCCGCCTCGTTCAGGCGCTGGCGGTCCTTGGCCTCGAGGCCCGGATCGGTGTCCGAGGCGGCGCGCAACGCCGCGGTGGTCTGGCGGACCAGCGACAGGCGCAGCGTGCGGAAGTTGACGTGGCTCTGGACGTATCCGACGTCGTGCGCCTTCACCGCTTGGGCGAGGTCGTAGAGCGTCCAGAGCGGCGTCAGGGTGAAGGCGAACCAGCCGAGCACCGCGACGAGGGGAATCGCCCACCAGCGCATCGCGCGGCCTATCGCACCGCCGCCGCGCTCACGCGCCGGCCGACCAGGTGCTCAAGGGGGCGAACGCCGCGACCACGCCTTCGTAGACCGGGCGCTTGAACGGCACGATCAGCCCTGGAAGCTCCGGGAAGGGCACCCAGCGCCACGCGTCGAACTCGGCCTTGTGGGCGCCCCCGCCGGGATGCTCGACGTCGATCACGCCGTCGTCGCCGAGGAACGCGAAGGCGAACCAGCGCTGCGTCTGCCCGCGGTAGCGGCCACGCCACGCCTGCTTCCGCACCTCGGGCGGCAGGTCGTAGGACAGCCAGTCCGGCGCCTCGGCGAGCAGGCGGACCGAGGCCGCGTCGACGTTGGTCTCCTCGTGAAGCTCGCGCAGGGCCGCGGCCTGGGGCGCCTCGCCGTCGTCGATCCCGCCCTGGGGCATCTGCCAGGCGAGGTTGCCCGACACGTGCTCGGGGCCGGCCTCCGGCTTGCGGCGGCCGACGAAGACGAGACCGGCCCGGTTGATCAGGGCGACCCCGACGCAGGGGCGATAGGGCAGGTCTTCGGCGGAATCGCGGGTTGGGCTGTCGGTCTTCATCGGCGGCGACCATAGGGAGGGCCAACCGGCGCGGCAACGTCGAGACACATGTTATCGGCGCCGCCGGGATCAGTCCGCCTTCGTCACCCGCATCGCCTTGGCGCCGCGGAGCGCCACGCTCGCCGGCACGAGGCGGATGCCGCGGCCCTCGAGTTCGCGGCTCCAGCGGGCGATCCGCTCGATCGTCATCGGCTGGGCGCTGCCCGAGGCGAGGGCGAAGCCGTTGGTGCGGGCCTGCGCCTCGAGCCGCGCCAGCTCGCGGTCGATCGCCTCCGGCCGCGGCACGGCGTCGAGGACGACCTCGGCGCGGGCCGCCGGCACCTTGGCCTTGTCGAGGAGATCCCGGGCGACGCCGCGGGCGTTGGTGCCGTCGTCGAGGAAGCCGAGGCCGCGGGCGGCGATGTCGCGCAGCACCGGCTCGAACGCGGCCGCATCCGCCATGAACTTGGCGCCCATGAAGTTCGTCACGCCGACATAGCCCGAGAACCGGCTCATCGCCCAGGCCAGGCGGTCGGCGTTCTCGGGGGGCTTGGCGGAGGTGAGCAGCCCCTGCGGGCCGGGGTCGCTGTCGGGGAAGTCGAACGGCTCCATCGGCGCCTGGAGCAGGATCTCGTGGCCGAAGGCGCGGGCGCGCGCGGCGCTGCGCTCGGCGTCGTTGCCGTAGGGCGAGAAGGCGAGGCTGACGGCCGGGGGCAGCTTGACGATCGCGCTCGCGGTGGCCGCCTGGCCGACGCCGAGGCCGGTGAGCACGATCGCGATGCGCGGACCGGTGCCGGGCTCCTCGGGCCGGGCGTAGACGTCGAGGGGGCGGATGCGGCCTTCGCCGAGCTTCGGCAGGGTGCCGTGGCGCCCGCGCTCGGTCAGGCGCGGATCGGGGGCGGGGGCGAGCTTGGGTGCGTCGGCCTGCGGCACGCGGATCACCACCGCCTCGGCGGGTGCGGCCGAGCCGCCGGCCCGCACGACGGTGACGCCGGAGGCCGACTCGACCTCGAGGGCGCTGCTCTGAAGCTTGGGTGCCGGAGCCGGCTCGTTGGCCGCCACCGCGTCCGGCGACGCGGGCCGCCCTGCGACAGGCACGACGTCGCGAACGGTGATGGCGAGCTGGACCCGCGGCTCGCCGGCCTTCGGGTCGCCCAGCAGCAGCACGAGGCCGAGGAGGGTGAGCACGCCGCCGCCGACGCCTGCCGCGACCGCCCGCGGCGACCGGGCGAGGGTCTGCAGCCGGGCGCGCAGGCGCGCCAACCCGGCCCTGGGGCCGGGGGCTGGGACGTCGACCCCGAGGGGGCGCGTCAGGATATCGTCGGACGAGTCGCTCACCGGCCCTCGAGACAAGCGGCGCCGTGGAAGAATCGCCTGACGCGACGATGCGGTGCCCCGGCTCCATTGCCGGCCGCCATGGTTAATTTTTCGTGAGAGCGGATTCCGATCCTCGGCCCGGGGGCATCCGTCCACGAAAAACCCCCGCCCGGCTCGTGCCGGACGGGGGCTTGATGTTCCAACCGATCCAGGAGGATCAGTTCGGCATCGTCGGCTTCTGGGTGTTGGTGGCACCCTTCTGGATGCCGTGGAGGAAGTCGACGGCGGCGGTGATCTGCTTGTCCTTGGCCGGGTCGGACGGCATGTAGGCCGACGAACCGCCGCGCTCCTCGACGTCCTTCTGCTTGAGGTGGCCCTTCAGGCCGGCCTCGCCCTTGGTCTCGTCCTTGCCCTTGAGTTCGTCGGGCACGTCCTGCACCACCTCGACGTCGGGCTCGATGCCCTTGGCCTGGATCGAGCGGCCCGACGGCGTGTAGTAGCGCGCCGTGGTGAGGCGCAGGGCGCCCGAGCCGCCGAGCGGGATGATCGACTGCACCGAGCCCTTGCCGAAGGAGCGCGTGCCCATGATGGTCGCGCGCTTGTGATCCTGCAGGGCGCCGGCGACGATCTCGGAGGCCGAGGCCGCGCCGCCGTTGACGAGCACCACCACCGGCTTACCCTTGGTGATGTCGCCGGCCTTGGCCGAGAAGCGCTGGGTCTCGTCCGGGTTGCGGCCGCGGGTCGAGACGATCTCGCCGCGGTCGAGGAAGGCGTCGGAGACCATCACCGCCTGGTCGAGCAGGCCGCCGGGGTTGTTGCGCAGGTCGATCACGTAGCCCTTGATCTTGTCCTGCCCGATCTCGCCCGAGAGCTTGTCCACCGCGGCCTTGAGGCCGTCGTAGGTCTGCTCGTTGAACTGGGTCAGGCGGATGTAGCCGATATCGGTGCCCTCGACGCGCGAGCGCACCGGCTTGATCTTGATCACGTCGCGATTGAGCGTGACCTCGATCGGGTCCTTCGACTCCTTGCGGGTGATCTTGAGCTTCACCGGCGAGTTCACCGGGCCGCGCATCTTGTCGACCGCCTGGTTGAGGGTCAGGCCCTGCACCTGGTCGTCGTCGATCTGGGTGATGACGTCGTTCGAGAGCAGACCTGCCTTGGAGGCCGGGGTGTCGTCGATCGGGGTCACGACCTTGATCAGGCCGTCCTCCATCGTGACCTCGATGCCGAGGCCGCCGAACTCGCCGCGGGTCGTGGTCTGCATGTCGCGGAACGCCTTGGCGTCCATGTAGCTCGAATGCGGGTCGAGCGAGGTCAGCATGCCGTTGACGGCCGCCTCGATCATCTTCGCCTCGTCCGGCTTCTCGACGTAGTCGGTGCGGACCTTCTCGAACACGTCGCCGAAGAGGCTGAGTTGGCGGTAGGTCTCGGCGGAGGCCGCCACGGCGCGCGGACCCGACAGGAAGTCGGTCTGCGTCGCGACCATCGACGTGCCTGCTCCCAGGAACGCGCCGAGCATGATGAGGGACGTCTTGCGCATTATCCGCGAACCTTCTCGCTGGGGCTTTTGGCCCACCAAGGCTCCGGATCGATGGAGCCGCCGTCCTTCTTGAATTCCACGTACAGGATCGGATCGCTGCCGTCGCCGCTCATCACCGGCTGGACCGCACTTCCCTCGCCCATGTTACCGACCGGCTCGCCCGCGAGGACGAACTGACCGACCTCGACAGAGATCTGATCCATGCCGGCTAGGAGAAGATAGTAGCCATCGCCGGCGTTGATGATCAAGAGTCGTCCATACGACCGGAACGGCCCTGCGAACTGCACCCACCCGTCGGCGGGAGAGGACACCACGGCCTTCGCGCGGGTCGCGAGCGAAATGCCGCGCGTCATCCCGCCGTTGCCGTCGGGCTGGCCGAAGCCGCGCAGCATGCGACCGCTGACCGGGCGCGGGACGTCGCCCCGCGCATCGACGAACTTCACCTTCGGGGCGAGCTTGGCCGGGTCGCGGATGCCGGCGGCGGCGAAACGGTCCTGCGTCGCCTTGGCCTCCCGCTGCTCGGCCGCCTTGGCCTCGTCGGCGGAGCGCTTGGCGGTGGCGACCTCGCCCTCGACGCGGTCGAGGAGGTCCTTCAAGGTCCGGGACTGGCCGGCGAGGTCGGCCGCGCGCGCGCGCTCGGCGGCGAGCCCGGCCTCGGCCTCCGCCTGCCGCGCCTTGCGCGCGGCGACGAGGGCGGCGAGGCGCTGCTGCTCGCGCGCCCAGCCGGCGAGGTCGTTCCGCAGGCCCTGCCGGTCCGCGGCGATCAGCCCGCGCAGGCGCACGAGCTCGGCGAGGTCGGCGGCCAGCGTGTCCACCTCGCCCCGCATCTCGGGCACGATCGCCCCGAGCAGCATCGAGGTGCGGATCACCGCCAGCACATCCTCGGGGTTGACCAGCACCGCCGGCGGCGGGCGACGGCCCATGCGCTGGAGCGCCGCCAGGATCTCGGCGATCACACCACGGCGGGCGTCGAGGGAGCGGCGGATGGCCGTCTCGCTGCCCGAGAGCGTCTTCAGACGCTCCTCCAGGCGGCTCATGCGGTCCTCGGTGGCCTGCGACTGCCGGCCCGCATCGAGCAAGGCCGCGTCGAGCTTGGCCCGGTCGCCGCCGATGCTCGCGATCTCCGCCTCGAACTGCGCCTTGGCGCCCACGCTGGCGGAGAGGGCGTCCTGGACCCGCTTGAGGTTGTCGGCGCGGCGGTCGCGCTCGTCGATGGCGCGCTGGATGCGCTCGGCCTCGGTGACCGGTGCGGCAGCATCCTGCGCCCGAAGGCGGCTCGCGGGCATGGCGGCGAGGCCGGCGGCAAGTGCGGCTGCGAGAGCGCCCGTGGTGACCAGCCTCATGGCGTGCGTTTGCCGGCTCCGTGCATCACCGCCCCTGTCGTCCAGCATTGCGGCACACGCGAGGCGTTCACCCGTCGGGATCACCGCGATGATACGGGTGCCCCGCCAGGATCGTGAGGGCGCGGTAGAGCTGTTCGAGGGCCAGGACGCGCACGATGCCGTGAGGCAGGGTCGCGGCGCCGAAGGAGAGGGTGAGGTCGGCCCGCGCCCGGACCGCGCCGTCGAGTCCGTCCGCGCCGCCGATGGCGACCACGAGGGCGGGCCGCCCGGCATCGCGCCAGTTGCGGATGCGCTCGGCCACGCGCTCGCTCGGCAGGTCGGCGCGCCCGCGCTCGTCGTAGGCCACGAGGACGCCGCCGGCGGGCACCTGAGCCAACAGAGCGGTCGCCTCCTCGGCGCAGCGGTCGGGCGCGCGCCGAGCGCGGCTCTCGACCATCTCGGCGATGTCGCAGGCGGTGAAGCCGAGGCCGCGCCCGAGCTGCGCCGCGCGTTCGCGGTAGCGCGCGGCCAGGTCGCGCTCGGGCCCGGTCTTGACGCGCCCGATCGCGGCGACGAGGAGGCGCAAGGCGTGCTTCAGTCGGTGGAGAGGCCCGAGGGCCGGTCGGCCCCCCACATCTTCTCGAGGTTGTAGAAGCCGCGGACCTCAGGCCGGAAGATGTGGACCAGGATGTCGCCGGCATCGATCAGCACCCAGTCGCAGGCGGGCATGCCCTCGACGCGGGCGGTGCCGAAGGACTTGGCCTTCATCTCCTGCGTGATGTGGTCGGCGATCGAGCCGACATGGCGCTGCGACCGTCCGGACGCGATGATCATCGTGTCGGCGATCGAGGTCTTGCCGGCGAGATCGATGGCGATCGTCTCCTCGGCCTTCATCTCGTCGAGACACCCGAGCACGAGCGTCCTCAGGTCTTCGACCCTGGCCAGGGCAGCGGTCTCGGAACCCTGGGTTCCCGTGTGGAGCGACTCGGACAGCGTCCTGATTCCTCGGATAGCGGCAGCGGCGGCGCGCACGTTCGTAGAACCGCGGACTTTGGCCGGTTCCGGCCGGTAATTCAAGGTTCCCCGCCGCCGCGGCTCGCATCGCGGATCTGCGTCGAGGAGAGATGCGAGCGCGGGCCGTGCAGGAAGACCCAGGCCGGGGGGGGCATATCCGGCAGGGTGGAGGCGTCCGACTCGGGGATCCGGGCGGCGGAGAACCGCCGCGCGGCCCGCGCGCTCGGGGCGCTGAGCGTATGGCCGGGCCGGTCGATCACAGCCACCGGCATCAGCCGCATGATCTCGGCGGAGCCCTTCCAACGGTGGAAGCTCGCCAGCGAGTCGGCCCCCATGATCCAGACGAAGCGGACGCCCGGCCGCCGCCGCGCCAGCCAGCGCAGGGTGTCGCGGGTGAAGCGGGCACCGATCGCCGCCTCGAAGCCGGTCACCGCGATCCGCGGGTCGCCGCGCGCGACGGCGGCAGCCTGCGCGCAGCGCTCGGCCAGCGGCGCGATCGGCCGCCCGCGCTTCAGAGGGTTGCCGGGGGTGACGAGCCACCACAGCCGATCGAGGCGAAGGCGCCGCAGGGCCATGGTGCCGACATGCAGGTGGCCGGCATGGGCCGGGTTGAACGAGCCGCCGTAGAGGCCGATCCGCATCCCCGGCGCGGACGGCGGCAACGCGCCCTCACGCGGGGCCAAGGATCGGGATCGCTATCGCTCCGGAACGCGCGGGCGCGAAACGGCTCACGGGCGCGTCTGGCCGCTGCCGTGGACCCGGTACTTGAAGGTGGTGAGCTGCTCCACGCCGACCGGGCCGCGGGCGTGCATGCGGCCGGTGGCGATGCCGATCTCGGCACCGAACCCGAACTCGCCGCCGTCGGCGAACTGGGTCGAGGCGTTGTGCACGACGATCGCCGAATCGACCTCGGCCAGGAAGCGCACGGCCTCGTCGCCGTCCTCGGTGACGATCGCGTCGGTGTGGTGCGAGCCGTAGGTCTCGATGTGCTCGATCGCCGCCTCGAGCCCGTCGACCACCCGGACCGAGATGATCGCGTCGAGGTATTCGGTGCGCCAGTCGGCTTCGGTCGCCGCGGTGACGCGGCCGTCGACCGCCTGCACGGCGGCGTCGCCGCGCACTGCGCAGCCGGCCTCCAGCAAGGCGGCGACGAGGAGGGCGAGGTGGGTGCCGGCGCAGGCGCGGTCGACCAGCAGGGTCTCGGTGGCGCCGCAGACGCCGGTGCGGCGCATCTTGCTGTTGAGCAGGATGGTCCGCGCCATGTCGAGGTCGGCCGCGGCCGCCACGTAGACGTGGCAGATGCCGTCGAGGTGGGCGAAGACCGGAACCCGCGCCTCGGCGTGGACCCGCTCGACCAGGCCGCGCCCACCACGGGGCACGATCACGTCGATGCAGCCGGCGAGGCCGGCGAGCATGGCGCCGACCGCGGCGCGGTCCTTCGTCGGCACGATCTGGATCGCGTCCGCGGGCAGGCCGGTGGCGTCGAGCCCGGCGCGCATCGACTCGGCGATGGCCATGGCGCTGCGGTGGCTGTCCGAGCCGGCCCGCAGGATCGCGGCGTTGCCGGCCTTGAGGCAGAGCGCCCCTGCGTCGGCGGTGACGTTGGGGCGGCTCTCGAAGATCACGCCGACGACGCCGAGCGGCACGGCGATGCGCTCGATCAGCAGCCCGTTCGGACGCTCGAAGGCGGCGACCTGGCGCCCGACGGGGTCGGCCAGCGCGCCGATCTTCTCGACCGCGTCGGCGATCGCGGCGAGGCGGCCCGCGTCGAGGGTGAGGCGGTCGATCAGTGCCTGGCTCTGCCCGGCCGCCTTCGCGGCGGCGACGTCGCGGGCGTTCTCGCGCAGGATGACGACGCGGTCGGCGCGCAGGCGCTCGGCGATGGCCCGCAGGGCCACGTCCTTGGTCTCGGCCGAGGCCAGCGCGAGCTTGCGGCCGGCGGCGCGGGCGCGCCGGCCGATCCCGTTCATGGTCTCGGCGAGGTCGTCGGCCGACGCGAAGTCGGATCGCATGTTCAGGACTGGCACCGGTACAACCCCAGTTCGGCAGCCCGAAGCGAGCCGCCTACGAAGCTGCGGATTATCTGCATCCTCGGGGACGACGAAACAAGCGCTGGCGCGAAGATCGGAACGTTTCGAAACGGTCACCCGATCTCGGACGACGCAGGAGCGAGCCTAGAACATCGCCAGGTCGTCGCGATGCACCATCCACGCGCGTCCCGGATAGGTGAGGAGGTCGGCGATCTGCGCGCTCGGGCGGCCGAGGATCAGCGCCGCCTCCGTGCTGTCGTAGCCGACGAGGCCGCGGCCCAGCACCCGGCCGGCACGGTCGCGGATCAGCACCGCGTCGCCCCGGCCGAAGCTTCCCTCGACGCCGCAGACGCCCACCGGCAGCAGGCTCGCCCCGCCTTCGAGCGCCCGCGCCGCGCCGTCGTCGATCACCAGGGTGCCGCGCGGCTCGAGCGACCCGGCGATCCAGGTCTTCCGCGCCGCGGTGGGGGTGGAGCCGGACAAGAACCAGGTGCAGCGGCCGCCCGCGACCACGCTGCGCAGCGGGTTCTTCTCGCGGCCGTCGGCGATGATCATGTGGGTCCCGCCCGACACCGCGATCTTGGCGGCCTCGACCTTGGTCCGCATGCCGCCGCGCGACAGCTCCGAGGCGGGCCCGCCGGCCATCGCCTCGATCTCGGGGGTGATCCGCTCGACCACGGCCAGGTGGCGCGCGTCCGGGTCGGCGCTCGGAGGCGCGGTGTAGAGCCCGTCGATGTCGGAGAACAGCACCAGCACGTCGGCGCCGATCATCGTGGCGACGCGGGCCGCGAGCCGGTCGTTGTCGCCGTAGCGGATCTCGGAGGTCGCCACGGTGTCGTTCTCGTTGACGACAGGAACCGCCCGCATCTCCAAGAGCTTGAGCACGGTCGCCCGGGCGTTGAGATAGCGGCGGCGCTCCTCGGTGTCCTGCGGCGTCACCAGGATCTGCCCGGCGACGATGCCGTGGTGCCCGAGCGCCTCGGCCCAGTGCCGCGCCAGGGCGATCTGCCCGACCGAGGCCGCGCCCTGGCTCTCCTCCAGGCGCAGGGCGCCGGGAGCGAAGCCGAGCACGGTGCGCCCGAGCGCGATGCTGCCCGAGGACACCACCAACACGTCGACGCCGCGGGCATGCAGGTCGGCGATGTCCTCGGCAAGCGCCGCGAGCCACGCATGCCGCAGCCGCCCGCGGGCGCGGTCCACCAGCAGGGCCGAGCCGACCTTGATGACGACGCGGCGGAATTGATCGAGGGAGGGGGTCATGACGCCGGGACGAATGCGGGGATGAGGTCGGTGTGGACGAAGTCGTCGCCGTTGAACAGGAGCGGCACCGCATACGTCCTGGCGACGGCGTAGGTGAAGCAGTCGCGGAAATTCAGCTGGGCCGGATGGCCGCGGCCCTTCCCGGAACGCAGGAAAGCGTCGGCGCCGGCCTCGAACATCGCCGCATCGAAGGCCACGATGTTGATCAAGCTGTCGTCGAGAAACCGATCGACCGCTCTGCGCGCCTGGCCGGGCAGTTTCTGCTCCAGAACCATGCACGTCTCGATGAGCGTCGGCGTTCCGACGATGACATGCTCGCCGAGGATCAAGCGGAGGAAAGCATCCGCTTCCGGTTCCCGTATCAGGATGGCCACGATCGCCGACGTATCAATCGCGATCAACGGGGCGCCTCAGATCGGAAGGCCGTGATCATCGTACAGATCGCTATGGTCCGAGGTCGCCCCCGGCACCTTGTGATCTGCGATCTCACGGACGAAGCCCCGTAACGACTCGTACCGGCGGCGGCGCTCCGGCGTCAAATCTTTCAAGGTTGGAACGCGCGGAGGCTGAGGCGACAGGCCTTCGGCCGGCAGGGTTTCGCGAAGCGACGCGCGAAGCGCGGAGACCACCGCGTCTTCGACCGACGTGCCTGTGCGCTCGCCCAACACCTTGGCAAGTCCGAGCGCCTCGTCTCGCTCCACGATCAGAGCTTCGATCACCGTCCGCTCCACGAGGACACCGTCCAGCGCGAGACCATAGTCGAGGTCGGGCCGACCGTCATCACGGCTGCCAGGCCGGCTCGGGGACGCGCTCCGCCTCGGCGGCCGCGTCCATCTCGCCCTGGAGCGCGCGCAGGGCCTCCGGCACGCCCTGGCCCGAGGCCGAGGACAGGACCAGCGGCTTGCGCTTGGCGGCGCGCTTCAGGCGGGCGACCTGCTCCTTGAGGGTGTCCGCGTCGATCGCGTCGGCTTTGGAAAGCGCCACGATCTCCGGCTTGCCGGCGAGGTCCTCGCCGTAGGCCTCGAGCTCGCGCCGGATCGTCTTGTAGGCCTTGCCGGCATGCTCGCAGGTGGCGTCGACGAGGTGCAGCAGCACGCGGCAGCGCTCGACGTGGGCCAGGAACTTGTCGCCGAGCCCGACGCCCTCGTGGGCGCCCTCGATCAGGCCGGGGATGTCGGCGAGCACGAACTCGCGGGCGTCCGAGCGCACCACGCCGAGGCCCGGATGCAGGGTGGTGAAGGGGTAGTCCGCGATCTTCGGCTTGGCCGAGGTCACGGTGGCGAGGAAGGTGGACTTGCCGGCGTTCGGCAGCCCGACGAGCCCGGCGTCGGCAATGAGCTTGAGGCGCAGCCAGATCCACTGCTCGGTGCCCTCCAGCCCCGGGTTGGCATGCTTCGGGGCGCGGTTGGTCGAGGTGGTGAAGTAGGCGTTGCCGAAGCCGCCGTTGCCGCCCTTGGCGAGCCGGACCCGCTGGCCGACCTCGGTCATGTCGGCGATCAGGTGCTCGCCGTCGACCGCCAGGATCTGGGTGCCGGCCGGCACCTTCAGCACCACGTCGGCGCCGTTGGCGCCGTGGCGGTTCGAGCCCATGCCGTGCTCGCCCTTCCGCGCCTTGAAGTGCTGCTGGTAGCGGTAGTCGATCAAGGTGTTCAGGCCCTCGACGCACTCGACCCAGACGTCGCCGCCGCGCCCGCCGTCGCCGCCGTTGGGGCCGCCGAACTCGATGAACTTCTCGCGCCGGAACGCGACGCACCCCGCGCCTCCGTCGCCGGAACGGACATAGACCTTGGCTTCGTCGAGGAATTTCACGGTGTCGCTCGTCTCTTGATCGAGGCGGGTGGCGGCCCGCTTCGTCCGTTCACGCCGCTCCGGTGCGGCCCTGTCCGTCCGCGGCCGGGGTCGCACGCCGTGCGAACCCCGCCTCGAACCCTATCGTGTCGCACCGAGATGCCGTCAGGCGGCCCGGTCGCAGGCGACCCGGTCGGCCCGGGCCGACCACGCGGCGCGGTCGAGCCGGAAGCGGTCGGAGGTCATCTCGCAGCCGCGGACCGGGAAATACTCCGTCGCCGTGCCCGTGCGGACGAACCCGACCTTCTCCAGCACCCGGCGCGAAGCCGGGTTCTCGACGCGCGCCTCGGCGGTCAGCGCCGTGCCGCCGGCATAGGCGAAGTAGGCGTGCGCCATGGCCACCGAGGCCTCGGTGGCGAGCCCGCGGCCCCAATGGGGCCGGCCGAGCCAGTAGCCGAGGCGCGCGCCGTCCACCGCGGCATCGGACCGGATTCCGACGAAGCCGACGAGGCCGGCCGGAGCGGAGCGGAGCGAGACCGCCATCGCGAGCCCGTCGCCGAGGGCGTTGTAGCGCCGCGCCTCGATCACGAAGGCCTCGGTCTCCGCCCGGTCGATCGGGTGGCGGATCCGCGCCGTCATCTCGGCCACCGCCCGCTCGCCGGCGAGCCGCACGATCGCATCCACGTCCTTGGCGCGCGGCCAGCGCAGCCACAGGCTGCGGGTCTCGATGCGGAAGACGTCGTCGCGGGTCAGATCGGGGAACATCGTTCGGGCTCCTCCGCCGCGATCCTCCGTAGCGGAGAACCGTTGCGCTGAGACGACGAAAGGGAGGATGGCGCCCCATCCTCCCCCGCGTGTTCCGTTCGACTCCGGGCCTCGTGGCCAGGATGCGAGAAACAGGTCCGCCGGTTCGGTGTGGGACACCGGCGGGGCCTGCTTCGCCTGTACGAGGCGCCCGCTGTCTACTCTGCCGCCTGCGCCAGCGGTACCACCGCCACGAAGGCGCGGCCGCGCTTGGTCTGGAACTCCACGCGGCCCTCGGTCAGGGCGAACAGGGTGTGATCCTTGCCCATGCCGACGTTGGTGCCGGGGTGCCACTTGGTGCCGCGCTGGCGCACGATGATGTTGCCCGGGATGACGGCCTCCGAGCCGAACTTCTTCACGCCGAGGCGCTGGCCGGCCGAATCGCGGCCGTTGCGGGAAGAGCCGCCTGCTTTCTTGTGTGCCATGGTTCAGTCTTTCGAATGACGTGGGATCGGGACGTGCGGATCGCGTGGGGGCCTCGGCGGCCCTTACGCGCTCTTCGAACCGGCAGTGAGGCCGGTGATGCGCACGACCGTGTGGTGCTGGCGGTGGCCGCGCTTGCGCCGCGAGTTCTGACGGCGGCGCTTCTTGAAGGCGATGACCTTCTTGTCGCGGCCGTGGGAGACGATCTCGCCGGTGACGCTGAAGCCCGACAGGAGCGGCGCGCCGACCTGGGTCGCGTCGCCGTCGGCGAACAGGAGGACCTCGCCGAAGGTCACGGCGGAGCCTTCCTCGCCTTCGAGGCTGGCGATGGTGATGGTGTCGTTCTCGGCAACGCGATACTGCTTGCCGCCCGTCTTGATGACTGCGAACATCGTCTCTCTCGTGGTTCGAACGGCCTCCGGGACGCGCCCTGGACCGACTTCTTATGCGTTCGTCGCGATCTGCCCGGGGGCTGCCGCAACGCGAAACGCACGGTCTTCTGCGAGGAAGCCGCGCGTTGTGCCCGATGGATAGGGGATCGGCACCTGCCGTGTCAAGGATTCGCCGGCGTTTCCCGCGTCGGGCGGACGCTCCGCCTCAGCGGATCGCCTGGATGATCGCCGGGGTGATGATCACCACGAACAGCACCGGCAGGAAGAACAGGATCATCGGCACGGTGAGCTTCGGCGGCAGCGAGGCGGCCTTCTTCTCGGCGTCGGTCATGCGCTGGTCGCGGCTCTCCTGCGCCAGGATGCGGAGCGCCTGGCCGACCGGGGTGCCGTAGCGCTCCGCCTGGATCAGGGCCGTGACGACCGCCTTCACCGGCTCAAGGCCGACGCGCATCGCGAGGTTCTCGTAGGCCTGCCGGCGGTCCGGCAGGAAGGACATCTCGGCCGTCATCAGGGCCAGTTCCTCGGCCAGCACCACCGATGTGGCGGCGATCTCGGTGCTGACCTTCCGGAAGGCGTGCTCGATCGCCATGCCCGATTCGACGCAGATCAGCGTCAGGTCGAGGGCGTCGGGCCAGGCCCGCTTGATCTCGGCCTTGCGCTTGTTCGACGTGTTGACGAGGTACAATTCCGGAGCCTTGATGCCCCCGTAGGCGCAGGCGATGACGATGCCGATCCGCATCAGGTAGGGCTGGTCGAGGGCTTCCAGCACGAACAGGTAGAAGATCGATCCCAGGGTCGCCGCGACCGGCATGACGAGGCGGAAGAACAGGAACGTCGTCTCGGATTGCTGGCCGCGATAGCCGGCCATCAAAAGCTTGCGCTTGGCCGTGTCGGTGCCGAGCCAACGGCGCAGGTCGAACCGCTCGACGATCTGCTTCATGTAGGCCTTGGGCTCGATCCGCAGCGTCGCCTTGGTGTTGAGCCGCTCGCGCTCCCGCCGGCGGATGACCTCGCGCTCGTCGCTGACGAGCTTCATCCGCTTGCCGAGGTTGTCGCTCTCGAGGAAGGGCTGCGCCACGGCGAAGGCGGTGGCCGCCGCCGCGATCGCGGTCAGCGCGATGGCCACGTTGCGTGGGTCGAAGACCTTCTGGGCGATGAGGTCGATCATGGCGACGGGGCTTCCCGAAAGGGCGTCCGGAGGGGGGCGGCGAGCGGAGCCCGCGGGCGTTCAGAAGTCGAACGCGATCATCTTCTTGATGGTCAGGATGCCGAGGCCCATCCAGATCGCCGAGCCCAGCAGGGCGAGCTTGCCGATGTCGGTGGTCCAGAGAAGCGAGATGTAGTCGGGGCTTGTCAGCGAGGTGATGCCGGCGACGACAAAGGGCAGCGCGGCGATGATGCCGGCCGAGGACTTGGCCTCCATGCTCATCGCCTGGATCTTGCCGGCCATCTTCCGGCGCTCGCGCAGCACCCGCGACAGGTTGGAAAGCGCCTCGGAGAGGTTGCCGCCCGACTGCTGCTGGATGTTGATCACGACCGAGAAGAAGTTCACCTCCTGCACCGGCACCCGCTCGTAGAGCCGCGAGACCGCCTCGCCGAGGGACAGGCCCAGCGTCTGGGTCTCGATGATCACCCGGAACTCCGAGCGCACCGGCTCCTCGGCCTCGCGGGAGACCATGCGGAAGCAATCGCCCACCGGGATGCCGGTGCGGATGCCGCGCACCACCACGTCGACGGCGTTGGGCAGCTCCCTCAGGAACTTCGCGATGCGGCGCTTGCGCAGGTGGCGCAGCAGGAACGCCGGCACGCCGAGGCCGCCGACGAAGGCCCCGCCCAGGCCGGCGACCGGGTTCGCGCTCACCACGAGCACCAGCAGCCCGACCAACACCGCGAGCCCGGCGGACATCATCCAGTAGGTCCGCTGCGACCACGCCAGGCCGGCCCGCGCGATCTTCAGCTCGAGGGTCACCTTCGCGGCGCCCTTGGCCTTGGCCTCGATCTCGCCCAGCGTCTTGGCGACCTGCTCGCGCCGGTTCACGCTCACGCCGCGGATCGCGCTGCCGGTCGCCGACGCGCTGATGGTCCGGAGCCGCTGGGCCGCGCGCCGCTCGCCCATCATCAGCGGCATCAGGAAGACGTAGCCGAGCGCCAGCGCGGTCACGAAGACGAGCCCGACGGCGAGTTGCAGGTTCCCGCCGTTCACGGGGCGCCCCCCGCCGCCGCGGCGGCATCGAGCGCCTCGCCGAGCTGGCGCTCCAGGCCGTAGTAGCGGGCGCGCTCCCAGAACTTCGGCCGGCCGACGCCGGTGGAGCGATGGCGCCCGATCAGCTTGCCGTTGGCGTCCTCGCCGAGGATGTCGAACAGGAAGATGTCCTGCGTGGTGATGACGTCGCCCTCCATCCCGAGCACTTCGGTGATGTGGGTGATGCGGCGCGAGCCGTCGCGCAGGCGGGTGGCCTGCACCACGACGTCGATCGATCCGCAGATCATCTCGCGCAGCGTCTTCGAGGGCAGGGTGAAGCCGCCCATCGAGATCATCGACTCGATGCGCGACAGGCACTCGCGCGGCGAGTTGGCGTGGAGCGTTCCCATCGAGCCGTCGTGGCCGGTGTTCATCGCCTGGAGAAGGTCAAAGGCCTCGGGTCCGCGCACCTCGCCGACGATGATCCGTTCGGGCCGCATGCGCAGGCAGTTCTTGACGAGGTCGCGCATGGTGACCTGGCCCTGGCCCTCCATGTTGGGCGGGCGCGTCTCCAGGCGCACCACGTGCGGTTGCTGCAGCTGCAATTCGGCCGCGTCCTCGCAGGTGATGATCCGCTCGTCGTTCTCGATGAAGGCGGTGATGCAGTTGAGCAGGGTCGTCTTGCCCGAGCCGGTGCCGCCGGAGATGACGATGTTGCAGCGCGAGCGGCCGATGATCTTCAGGATCTCGGCCCCCTCCGGCGAGATCGCGCCGAAGCGCACGAGCTGGTCGAGGGTGAGCTTGTCCTTCTTGAACTTTCGGATCGTGAGGGCCGGGCCGTCGATGGCCAGCGGCGGCGCGATGACGTTGACGCGCGAGCCGTCCGGCAGGCGCGCGTCGCAGATCGGCGAGGCGTCGTCGACCCGGCGCCCGACCTGGCTGACGATGCGCTGGCAGATGTTCATCAGCTGCTGGTTATCGCGGAAGCGCACGTTGGTGAGCTGGATCTTGCCGCTCACTTCGATGAAGGCGCGGTTGGCGCCGTTGATCATGATGTCGGCGATGTCGTCGCGGGCGAGCAGCGGCTCGAGCGGGCCGTAGCCGAGCACGTCGTTGCAGATGTCGTCGAGCAGTTCTTCCTGCTCGGCGATCGACAGCACGATGTTCTTGAGGCCGATGATCTCCGAGACGATGTCGCGGATCTCCTCGCGCGCCGACTCGGGCTCCAGGCGCGAGAGCTGGGCGAGGTCGATCGCCTCGATCAGCGCGCCGAAGATCATGCTCTTGGTGCGGTAGTAGTCTTCAGAGCGCGGGTTGTCCTGCGCGGCGACCGGCGCCGACGCATCCATGCGCTTGGCGGCCACGTTCTCCTGCACCAGCACGGGTGCGGTCGCGCGCGCGACGACCGGCGGCGCGGTCGGCGCCGCCGTGGCGCCCTGCCTCCTACCGAACATGGAACGGATCCTCGGATGGCATGGCGGCGCGCGGGCGCGCGGGTGCGCGACCGCGCAGTAGTGCGGGCGGTGCGAAGGTTGGATCGTCCGCCGGGACGGCAGGCCGCGTAAGCGCCGGCATCAGGACGCCTTCCGCCGCGCGAGCTTCGCCAGGAGCGGTTCGAGCAGGTTCGGCCGGGCGCGCTTGGCTTCGGGCCGGCCGAGCAGCGCCGCCGCGAGGTCGGCGAAGATCTCGGCGGGCTTCGAGCCGGCCTGCACCTCGGCGATCATCTGGCCGTTGTTGGCGGCCGTCCCGAACAGGGCCGGCTCGAACGGGATGCTGGCGGCCAGCGGCGCCTCCAGCGCCTTGGCGAACTCGGCGGCCCCGATCTCGGGGCGCTTGGGCACCCCGACGCCGTTCAGGATGACACGGGGCCGGGCGTCGTTGGGCCGGCCCTGCTGCAGCGCGCCGAGCAGGTTCTTGGCGTTGCGTAGGGAGGCGAGGTCGGGGCCGGCGACGATCAGGATCTCGTCGGCCGCAGTCAGCACCCGCTTCGACCAGGCGCACCACTGGTGCGGCACGTCGAGGACGATGCAGGGCACGGCCGCGCGCAGGTGGTCGATCAGCGCATCGAAGGCCGGCTCGGACAGGTCGATCGTCCGGTCGAGGCTCGCCGGCGCCGAGAGCAGGCTGAGCTGGTCGCTGCACTTCGAGAGCAGGCGCTCGACCAGGTTCGAATCGAGGCGCTCGGGGGCGAACACCGCCTCGGCGATGCCCTGGGGCGGATCCTGGTTGAAGTTGAGCGAGGCGGTGCCGAAGGCGATGTCGAGGTCGGCGATCACCGTCTGCGCGCCCTGGCCGCGGGCGATCGACCAGGCGAGGTTGTGGGCGACCGTCGAGGCGCCGATGCCGCCCTTGACGCCGTAGACCGCGATGGTCCGCCCGACCGGCTTCACCCCGGGGGCTGCGAACAGGTCCGAGAGCGAGGCGATCAGCGCCAGCGGCTCGACCGGCGCCATCAGGTAGTCGCTGACGCCGCGCTGAATGAACTGGCGGTACAGCGCCACGTCGTTGACGTGGCCGACGACGATCACCCGGGTGCCGGCGTCGCAGACCTCGGCGAGGGCGTCGAGGCATTCCATCGGCCGGGATTTCGGCCCTTGCGTCTCGATGATGATGACGTTGGGCGTCGGCGCGTGGCGGTAGGCTTCCACCGCCGCCGCACCGCCGCCCATCTGGACCTTCAGGAGGGCCTTCTGCATGCGTCGGTCGGTCCCGGCGCCCTCGATCATCGCGGCGGTCTCCGCGGTCTCGCAGAACGCCTGGATCGTGATCCGGGGCACCGGGGCGATCATCCGCTCAGATGTCTCGGGGTGGTCCGCCATGACGAGGCCTTCGGGTTCGTGGGAGCGCGGGAACGGTGTGTCGGGGTAGGGGGCGGCGCCGGGTGGCGGCGTCGCCCGCCGGGTCACTCGGCCACGGAGGACTTGACGCTGGTCTTGCCATCCTGCCGCCAGGCGGTTGACGGATCCTTGCCTTCGCGGAGCTGGCCGATGTCCTTGACCCGGCGGATCGTGTCGATGCGGCCCTCGGGGCGCCCGCGCACCAGGTCGACCGGGTCGGCGACCTGCGCGGCGATCGTCGCCTGGGTCGAGCACCCGAGGTTCCACGACGGCTGGTTGCGGAAGTTCGCGACCGGGCTGCTCTCGCCGAGATCCTGGGGCCAGAGCCCGCACTTGTCGGCGACGTGCGCCTCCATGCGGTGGAAGCTGAGGCGGATCGGGCTGGCGAGGCCGGGATCGGCCACCGGGTAGCCGGAGAGCACGATCTCGCGGGGGGGGACGCCGCCCTCGGCGCCGAGCCGGCGGATGGCGGCGGCCGTGCGCTCGACCCCGGCGCCGACGTCCGGCGCCACGCCGCGCGGCAGGTCCATCACCAGGCTGCCGCGGCCGTAGCGGCGGTATTCCAGCAGGAACGCGTCGATGTCGGCAGCCTGGCGCGGGTCGATGTGGCCGATCCCGGTGACGAACACGTCGAGGACGCGGCTGCCGTCGGCAAGCACGATCGGGTGGCGGGCGCGATAGTCGGCGGGCACGATCGAGCCGGTGACGGCGCGGTCGGCGTGGCAGGCGCCGAGCGATGCGCCCAGCGCGGCGAGCAGGGCAACGGCCAGGTTCCGCCGGGCGGGCGTCCGTCGGG
>NZ_VRUW01000076.1:0-25134 GCF_008039475.1 Methylobacterium sp. WL12
GCGCCCGTCGCCATACCAGAGGTTTGGCGTCGGGCGCAGCCGCCCCCGCCGGCCCGAGCCCCGTCGCCTCTCCCATTCGCCGTGCGGAAGCTGCTAGACAGGCGAAAGCGGCGCCGGACGCCGCCCGACGCCGCGGCCTCGACGCCGCAACCTGGACGAGCATTCGCTCGCCGCTTCACCCGCCCGCGCCGACGAACGGTCGGCGCATTCCGATGGAGACGCCACGCATGCTCTCACGCCGAAACGCGCTCGCCACCGCCGCGCTGCTGCTCTGCGCATCCGCCGTCCGGGCCGAGCCGACGGTCGGGCTGGCCGAGCGCCGGGCGATCGCCGCCTATCGCGAGGGCCGCTATCCGGCGCAGCAGAAGGCGATCCAGGACGCGGCCGGCTTTCCGGTGCCGGTCGAGGTGGCGTGGGACCAGCTCACGATCCCAGGCGACGACAAGTACTATTCCGACCCGGCCTACTTCGAGACGACGATCTTCGAGCCGCTGGCGGCGGGGCTGAAGCAGGTCGGCCGCGATCCGATGGGCCGCGAAGCTCTCAAGGCGAAGCTCAAGGGCATCCGGGTCCGCTACGACGAGAAGACCGCACCGGCCTCGAACTACCCGAACGGCCTGAGGTTCGATGCCGGGGTGCTCGACGTCAACTGGCGGCCCTTCGCCAACGTGGCCGACTACAAGGACCGGGTGGAGGCCGTGGTGAAGGTGCTGGAGCAGGGATTGTGATCCGGGCGGCCCGGCCGCGCCGGGCCGTGTTCGGTGCCCTCGCGGCGGTGGCCTGGTGCGGAGCGGCGATGGCCGAGCCTGCGCCGCACTCGGGGCGTTATGACAACCTCACCCTGGTGGTGAAGGGCGACCGTGTCGCCGGCGCCTTCGCCGAGGGCCGCGGCGGGGTCGAGGGCATGCCATCGTTCAGCTGCATCTTCCTCCTGCACGGGACGCCGTCGGGCGCCCGTGCCGTCGTCGAAACCTGGTACCCGGGCGAGGCGCGGCGCATCTCCGGCACCCTCGCCTTCGACGCCGCCGGGGCGGCGCTGACCTTGGCCGAGGATCACGGCGGTTGCCCGATGACCACGGGCAGCATGGTCGGCAGCCCCTACGCCCTCGCGGCCGAGGCGGCCGATCCGGGTGAGGACGTCGCGCGCTGGCAGGGGGGGGCCCTGGTCACCGCCAAGCGCGCCGCGTTGCTTGCCGAGCCCGGACCCGCACCGAAGCGCAGCCTGTACCTCGTCGAGGCCGACGTCGTCGCGGTCGTCGAGCGGCGGGGGGATTGGGTCCGGGCCGCCTACGGGGGCGGCAAGGCGCCCGTCGTCGGCTGGCTGCGGGCGGCCGACATCGCCGCGGTCGAACCGTGAGACTTTCCATAAGGCCCGGCTCCGTCGAGCGACCGGCCGACATGTCGGCGGCCTCGTTCGCCGGCGACAGCGCAGACCGGATGATGGTGCGAACATCGACGCGTGGCGAAGGCCGGTTCGCGATCTCTCGGAAGGCGACCACGTGGGTCGCCCTGCTCGGTTTCGCCGTCCTCGATCTCGCCGTCCTGCCGACGCTCCGGCTCGATGCCGTCGCCCGCGAGCCGTCGGGCTCCGCCGCGCTCCGTCGCGACGTCGAGGGCTACGCCTTCGCCGCCTGCCTGACGGCGCAGGATTCCGCGTACCTGAAGGAGCAGGGCCACGGCTGGGGTGCGGTCGTGCTGGAGCGCGCCCACGGCGGCGTCGAACCGCTCATGTCCCTCGATGCGGCCGTCAAAGCCGCGGCGGCGCGGACGCCGATGGCGCTCATGCACAAGGACGGGCCCGTCTCGGAACCGCTCGTGCCCCTGCCGATCCTGTTCTGCGCGGACCTGCTGCAGACCCCGTCCGTGCGGGCGGCGAAGCTTCGCGCGATGCGGCGGCTTCGACCGGATTACCATCGCTGACGCGACGCGCCTGCGTCGGCTTTTATGCAGACACGTCGCTGCGCGCCGCATGGGGCGATCTGTCCGAGGTCTTCGCGCTCCCGTGATGCAGTCGTTCTGCGGTTTGGTCGGTTGCGCAGAAGAACGTCCGGGTTTTCGTCCAATCGAAGACCCGGCACCTCATCCATCGAGCACCGATGTAGGACGCCCATGTGGTACCTCTACGGCATCGCCCTGCTGGCCGGCGTCGCCAACGCGATCGAGCCCGGCCAGAACGCCACCTTGGCCAAGGTCACGGGCCAGCCGATGCTGGCGGGACTCTTCTGCTTCGGTCTCGCCATGCTGTGCCTGATCGGGGCGATGGTCGTCACCGGCCGGCTCGACCGGCCGAGCGCAGAGAAGGTCGCCAGCGTTTCCTGGTGGGCCTGGCCGGGCGGAATCCTCGGGGCCGCGGTGGTCCTGGCGCAGCTCTACGTCGCGCAATCGGTCGGCGCCGCGCCGTTCCTGGGCTGCGTTATCACCGCGGGCGTGGTCGGGTCGATCGCCCTCGACCATTACGGCCTGGTCGGCTTCGACCGCCATCGCGCGAGCCCGTGGCGCATCGCCGGCGGTGTCCTGATGGTCGGCGGCGTCGCCCTGGTGGCGGTGTTCTGACGATCGACGTCTTCCCAGCCTGATCAAGGATTCCGCATGGTCTTCCTCTATGGATTCGCGCTCCTGGCCGGTCTCGCCAGCGCGATTGAGCCCGGTCAGAACGCCGGCCTCGCCAAAGCGTTCGCGCAGCCGCTCCTGGCGGGCGTGGTCAGCCTCGTCATCAGCATCGCGACGCTCGCCGTGATCATGCTCGTGATGGGGCGCTATGGCTGGCCGGGGATGGAGCGCCTCGCGCAGGTTCCCTGGTGGGCCTGGCTGGGCGGCGTGCTGAGCGCGATCCTCGCGGTGGCGCAGCTCTACGTATCCAAGAAGATCGGCGCCGCGAGCTTCCTCGGGCTGATCGTGACGGCGGGCGTCGTCACCTCGGTCCTGCTCGACCATTTCGGCCTCGTCGGCTTCAAGGTGCACGAGGCGAGCGTCTGGCGTCTCCTTGGAGGCGTGCTGATGATCGGCGGCGTCGGCCTGGTCGCGCGGTTCTGATCGACGCCCGCGGGGGCGGTTTATCCGGCTGCCCTGCCTCGTCCGTCAGACTAGAACCAGGATCGCCCCGAGGATCAGCAGCACCGCGAGGCCGGCGAGCAGGACGACGCGTCCGACCGGGTCGTCCGCTTCCGCCTCGCCTTTCGCGTCCGCGGCAGGCGGCGGCGTGACGCTCACCGCCGGCTCGCCCTCGCCGCCCGCGATCGCGCGCGGCACACCGGGCTCCGGCATCGCAAGCGTCAGCCTCGGCGTGACGGCGGTCTCGGCGCGCGGGCCGAACGCATCGGGCTCCACGCTCACCCCCGCCTCTTCCAGCTCCAGCATCACCAGGACGAGGGCGTCCACGTCGAGGCTGTCGACGGGAATTGCGGCCTCGAACTCGCTCGCCGTGAGTTCCCCACGCGTCCGCCCGAGGGCGATCAGCCGGTCCAGCGTCGCGCGGTTGATCGTGCCTGCCATCCGTGAGCTCCTGCCGTCTCCGCTCTCTCATGTGGCGCGAGGCCGACGGCATGACAGCCTGCTCGAAGGTCCGCGGGGCGAGGGGCTGGCAGCCGAAGCAGGCGAGGTTTAGGAACGGCCCTGTCGAGGCTTGGCCGACGGGGTGCCGGACGTCGGCGTTCCGAACCCGTCCAGTACGGCCCGGCCGACGGACCGAGGGCGTGTGCCGGATCACCGCAATCGAAGAGAGCGCGAACTGATGCCCTACCCGGTCGCCATCGTCTTCACGCTCGCGTTGCTCTTCGTCGGGCTCGCGGCGATCGGATGGTGGCAGGATCCGGCGGCACCCGCGCTCAGCGATTGGTTCGTGGCCAAGGCGACCGAAGGCGGGCTGTGGTCGGGCCTCCTGCTGTTCCTGGTCGCGGCCGCCTTCTTCGCCTGGCGCGACGGCAGGACGAGACCGTGACGGCGGACAAGATCGCCCAGGTTCAACGCCTTTCCTCGGCGCTCGCCGCCCGGGTGCGCTACGCCCAGATGGTGCGTGGGCCGATCCTGCCGGCACAGGTCGACGCGCTGCTCGCCGCCGCGATGCTGCTTCAGGAGCACGAGGTGCCCTGGCCCTCCCTGGTGGAGCAGGTGCTGCACGATCTGGCGCAGGACCTGGAGCACCCGGAGCCTTCCGCCGCCGCCGAGCCGTGACGAAGCCTCGGCGTGCCCGAGCGAGCGCGATCGATCGCGGCCTCGGAACAAGTCGGGCCGGAACGACCTGAGTGGGGGGCACGCGCCGGAACGGCTGGCGCACCCCACGCTCACGGAGCCCCGCACGCCATGGTCATGATCATCATCTGTTTCCTGGCCCCCTGGCTGGCGATGTTCCTGCGCGGGAAGGTGATCCAGGGCATCCTCTGCATCCTGCTCCACATCACCGTCATCGGCTGGATCCCCGCCACGATCTGGGCCCTGATGGTGACGCGCAAGGAAGCCTGAGGCGGGCTCGGGTCGCCGCGGGTCGCGGCGGTGGGCCAGCGGCGGCGGAGCCTGCTCCTTCGTCGCAAAAAATCGGACGTCCCGGCGCGGAGCGGTCGCGGGGCCGTATGGCCGGCGCGCCGCCAAGTCCGCGCCCGCCTCGCCCACGAGGCGGAGCCTTAAGGCCCTGATAACCACGCGCATGCGTTCGTGATCCGGACCTGTCTGGATCCGTTCGATGGCGATTCGCGCACAACACGTTGAGAATACGGAGGTTCGTGCAGCGAACGCAGATGGCGCGAGATCGGCCGACGGCACGCTGCCATCCGGCCTGTTGCGACTGGCGCGCTGGCGGCTTTTGGCCATGTATCACGCGGCGGGCGTCGGACATCTCGGCGGCAACCTGTCGGCCTTCGATGCGATGATGCTCCTGCATCACGAGATGCTTCGTCCGCAGGACCGGTTCGTCCTGTCCAAGGGGCACGCGGCGGGGGCCTACTACGTCACCCTGTGGAGCCGCGGGCTCATCACCGACGCCGAGCTCGACACCTTCCATGGCGAGGGCACCCGGCTCGCCGGGCATCCGCCGGCGCGGGGCGTGCCCGCCATCCGCTTCGGGACCGGCAGCCTCGGCCACGGCGTTTCGCTGGCGGCGGGCCTCGCCCTGTCGAGGCGGCTGCAGGACCGGCCCGGGCACGTCTTCTGCCTGACCTCCGACGGCGAATGGCAGGAGGGGTCGACCCTCGAGGCCTTGATCTTCGCCGCCCACAACAAGCTCGAGAACCTGACGATCCTGATCGACAACAACCGGCTCCAGGGCTTCGGCACCACGCGGGACGTGGCCTCGATGGAGCCGCTGGCGTCGAAGCTCGCCGGCTTCGACGTGGAGATCCGCGAGGCCGACGGGCACGATCTCGCCGACATGCGCCGTGCCCTTTCGTCCGGCCGGGAGCGGCCCACGCTCGTCGTGCTCCATACGGTGAAGGGCTACGGCGTCCCCGCGATCGAGGGGCGGATGGACAGCCACTACCTGCCGCTCACCGACGACCAGTATCGCGAGGCCGTCACCGGCATCGGAGGCCTCGGGGCATGACGGGCCGGAACGCCATGCCGGACGACCTCCACCGATCCCTTCGCCCCCGACCCAGCCTGTGGTGCGTGCCGTGAGACGCCAACTCTGCGACGCCCTGGTGGAACGGGCGGCCCGGCCCGACCTCGTCTTCCTCACGGGCGACCTCGGCTTCGGCGCCTTGGAGCCCCTGCGCGACGTGCTGGACCGGCGCTTCATCAACGCCGGCATCGCCGAGCAGAACATGGTGGGCGTCGCCGCCGGCATGGCGAGCGCGGGGATGGAGCCCTGGACCTACACGATCGCGCCGTTCTGCTACGCGCGGGCCTTCGAGCAGATCCGCAACGACGTCTGCCTGCACGCCCTCCCCGTCCGGCTCCTCGCCAACGGCGGCGGCTACGGCTACGGCGTCATGGGCGCCACGCATCATTCCTTGGAGGATTACGGCGTCCTCTCGACGCTGCCGAACCTGCACCTCTTCATCCCGGCCTTCGACGAGGACGTCGCCGCGACGATCGCTGCGGCGGGTGCCCTTCCGGGCCCCGCCTATATCCGCCTGGGACGCGGCGAGTTGCCAGCGGGCACGATCGCGCCGGCCTACGCACCGTGGCGTCGCCTGCGTGCGGGGACAGGCCCGGTGGTGGTCGTCGTCGGCCCGATGGCCGGTCCGACCCTCAGTGCCCTCGAAGACGACGTGGCCGAGATCTGGGCCGTCTGCGAGCTGCCGCTGCGTGTCAGCCCGCCGCCGGAGGCGTTCGTCGCCGCCCTGCGGAAGAGCCGCCGCCTCTGCGTCGTGGAGGAGCACGTGGCGCAGGGGAGCCTGGGCCAAAGCCTCGCCGCGTGGTGCCTGGAGACCGGCGTCGGCCTCGACGGCTTCCGCATGCTCAATGCGCAAGGGTATCCCTCCGGGACCTACGGCTCGCAGGCCTTCCACCGGCAGGAGAGCGGCCTCGATGCGCCCGGCATCCGTGCCGCCGTGCAGGCGATGGGCGCCGCATGAGCCCGGATTCCGCGCACTGGATCGGAACGCTCAAGGGCCCGATCGTCGTCCTCGGCGCGGGCGGCTTCGTCGGCTGCAACCTGTTCCGGGCCATCCGGGCGGTGCGGCCGGACGTGTTCGCCGTGGTCCGCAACCTTCCAGCCCCGCGCCTGCGCGACGTCGACCCCAGCCATCTCGTCGAGGTCGACCTGAACGACCGCTCGGCGGCCCGAAACTTCGTCGAGGCGATCCGCCCGGCCACGGTCTTCGACTGCGTCGCCTACGGTGCCTACTCCTTCGAGCAGGACGCCGACCTCGTCTACGCGACGAACTTCACCGCGATGGTCAACCTCGTGGAATTGCTGGCGGCCGGCGGAACGCTCGCGGCCTACGTCCACGCCGGCAGCTCCTCCGAGTACGGCTCCAACTCGGACGCGCCGAAGGAAGATGCGGAGCTGAGGCCCAACAGCCCCTATGCCGTGTCGAAGGCCGCAGCGAGCCATTACCTGACCTTTGCCGGGCGGACGCGGCGCCTGCCGGTCGTGAACCTGCGGCTCTACTCGGTCTACGGCCCCTACGAAGACGCCTCGCGCCTGATCCCCGCCGTCGTGGCGCGCGGATTGGAGCGCGGCTACCCCGACTTCGTCGATCCGGGCATCGCGCGCGATTTCGTCTACGTCGACGACGTCTGCGAGGCCTTCGTGCGCGCCGCCGCCAAGATGGACCTCGATCTCTACGGCGCGTCGATCAACATCGGCTCCGGCATCCAGACGACGATCCGCGAACTCGCCGGCCTCGCGCAGACGACGTTCGCGATCCCCGATGCGGCCCGCTTCGGGGACATGCCGGCACGCGGCTGGGACCTGACCCGCTGGCAATCCGACCCCGCCAAGGCCGAGCGCCTCCTCGGCTGGCGTGCCCGCACGTCCCTGGACGAGGGCCTGACCCGGACCGCCGCATGGATGCGTCGGGCCGACCCGGCGCTGACCGGCCTGACCAAGCGCCACGGGTCGGCGCCGCGCCGGCGCTCGATCGCCGCCATCGTCGCCTGCTACAAGGACGAGGAGGCGGTGCCGGTCATGCATGCCCGCCTCACCGCGGTGTTCCAGCGGATCGACGTCGACTACGAGATCATCTTCGTCAACGACGCCAGCCCCGATCGCTGCGGCGAGCGCATCCGCGAGATCTAGGCACGCGACCCGCACGTCCTCGGGATCACCCACTCGCGCAACTTCGGCTCGCAGATGGCCTTCCGCAGCGGCATGGAGCTCGCCACCGCGGAGGCCTGCGTCCTGCTGGACGGCGACCTCCAGGACCCGCCCGAGCTGATCGAGCAGTTCTACGCCGCGTGGCTCGCGGGATCGAACGTGGTCTACGGCCGCCGGGTCGAGCGCGACATGCCCTGGATCTGGGGGCTGCTCTACAAGGCGTTCTACCGGGTGTTCGCGGCCTTCAGCTACATTCGCATCCCGCACGACGCCGGCGACTTCTCGCTGATGGACCGGCGGGTGGTGGGCTGGCTGCTGAACTGCCCCGAGCGCGACCTCTTCATGCGCGGCCTGCGCGCCTACGTCGGCTTCCGCCAGACCGGCGTCGACTACGTCCGCCCCAAGCGGATGTTCGGCGCCAGCACCAACAACCTCCTCTCGAACCTCGAATGGGCCAAGCGCGGCATCTTCTCGTTCAGCAACACGCCCTTGAAGATCCTGACCGCGTCGGGCTTGGGCCTCCTCGCCCTGACCGCGATCCTGAGCCTCGGCCTGATCGCCGCGCGCCTCCTCGTGCCCGACATCGCACCCCGCGGCGTGACCACCCTGCTGCAGGCGATCCTGTTCTTCGGCGCCCTCAACCTGTTCGGGATCGGTCTCGTCGGGGAATACGTCGCCAAGATCATGGAGGAGGTGAAGGGCCGCCCGCGCCTCATCCGCGCGGCGCTGATCCGCAACGGCGTCTCCAGCGACCTCCTTCCGGACGGACGATCGATCCCATGAGCCTCCTCGACGACCTGCGCGGTCGCGACTGCCCGGTCTGCGGCGCCTCCCAGGCCGGCTCGGCCCCGTTCCTCTCGGCCAGCGTCGATCCCGCGCGGATCGGCAGCTTCAGCTTCGCCTCGCGCAAGCGGCCGGAATTCATGTCGTTCCGGCTGGTCCGCTGCCTGACCTGCCAGACCGTCTACGCGGCCGAAGCGCCCAGTGCCGAAACGCTGGCCGACGCCTACGCGGCCGCCGACTACGACACCTCCGAGGAAGCCGACCTGGCGGCGCAGACCTACGCGCGGGCGCTGGCGCCCTTTCTCGATGCGGGCATCCGCGACGGGGCCGCCCTGGAGATCGGCGCCGGCACCGGAAGCTTCCTGCGCGAGCTGCAACGCCTGGGCTTTCGCGACGTGACGGGCGTCGAGCCCTCGAGCGCGGCCGTCGCCGCCGCCGCCGACCTGCGCGACCGCATCCGCGTCGGCGTGTTCGACCCCGCCGACCACGCGCCCGAGAGCCTGTCCTTCATCGGATGCTTCATGACGCTGGAGCACGTGCGCGATCCGCTGGCGCTGACCCGGGCCGCGTTCTCGCTGCTGCGCCCCGGCGGGGTGCTCGCCTTCGTCACCCACGATCACCGCGCGCCGGTCAACCGCCTGCTCGGGCGCCGGTCGCCGATCATCGACATCGAGCACATGCAGCTGTTCTGCCATGCCAGCCTGCACAAGCTCCTTGCGCGCACCGGCTTCTCCGAGGTCGCGATCACCGCGATCCGGAACGCCTATCCCCTCCGCTACTGGTTGCGCCTCCTGCCCCTTCCGGGTGCGATGAAGACCGCCGCCATCGCCGGCGCGGACGCGACCGGGCTCGGCCGGCTCCGCGTCGGCCTGAACGTCGGGAACCTGTTGACGGTGGCGCGCAAGCCCGTCGCGCCGACCCCGTGACGGCGCCGCGCCTCGGACAGCTTCCCTTCGCGACGATTCTCTGCCTCGTCGCGCTGCCGAACCTCGCGTTCCTGACGACGCACCTCGCGAGCCCGCTCCTGGGCGTCGCCTGCGTGGCCTGCACGGTGCTCGGCGTCCTTGCGACCCTGCGCGCGGTGCTGCGGCAGCCGGTCCCCCTCGACGGTCCGCTCCTGGTAGGCGCACTCGGCGTCGGCTTCGCCCTCTGCTGCGTCGGGGGCCAGGCGCACGTCTTCTACGCGAACGACGACTGGCTGATCCGCGACGCCGTCCTTCGAGACCTCGTCGCCGAGCCGTGGCCGGTGGGGTATCGCTACCTGGGCGAGGCGACGACCCTGCGCGCGCCGCTCGGGATGTACCTCGTCCCGGCGGCGTTCGGGAAAATCCTGGGGTTGCGCGCGGCCCATGTCGCGCTGTTGGCGCAGAACGCCGTCCTGTTCGGATGCCTCCTCTACGTCTTCGCGCAGGCCTCCACGCCGCGGCGCGCCGCGTGGTCGGTCCTTGCGATCTTCGTCCTGTTCGGAGGCTGGGACGTCGCCGGAGCTTGGCTCCTCGACGAGCCGCTGGCCTTCGGGACCCATCTCGAGCATTGGATGCCGGGCCAGCAATTCACCTCGCACGTCACGCAGGTGTTCTGGGTGCCGAACCACGCCGCCTCGGGCTGGACGTTCGTGGCTGCCTACCTCCTCTGGCATCGCAGGCGCCTCGACCTCGGCGGCCTGGTGTGCGTCTTCGGGCTTTGCGCGTTCTGGTCGCCGCTCAGCCTGATCGGCGCGCTGCCGTTCCTGGCGCGGGCCGTCTTCGTTGATGTCGAACGTGGACGCTTGCGGCTTCGGCAGATGCCCGCTCCAATCTTCGTCGCCGTCGGACTGGCGCCGGTGCTGCTCTACCTGCTCGCCGACGGCGGACGCGTTCCGCATGGCTTCGCGGCGATCGATGCGAGCTTCGTCGCGAGATACGTCCTGTTTCTGCTCGTCGAAATCGGCCCTGTCCTCGTCATCCTCTATACGGCATCGCGATCCGATCTTCATCGCCGGGACTCGGTGCTGGGCGGAGACATGCCGCTCGTCATCCTCATCCTGTCGTTCGTCCCCTTGTATCGGCTCGGCGTGCTCGACTTCGTCATGCGGGCCTCCATTCCGGCGCTTGCCCTCCTCGCCCTCCGGTTCGGCGAGGTGGCGACCGCCCCGTGCGGGCCCCGACGGCGGGTCGCGACGATCGCCGTCGTCCTGCTCGGCGCCGGCGCGCCCATCTACGAAATCGGCCGGGCCTTCCTGAAACCCGCCTTCGCGATCAGCGACTGCACCCTGCTCGATGCGTCGCGGTTCCCGCCGAACGACGGGCCGCTCTTCCACTATCTGGCGCGCAAAGCGGTCATCGAATCCTCTGTCGCCGGGAGGATCTTGGCCGTTCCGCAGCGCGTCTTGGAGGTTAGCGCGAGGCCGATATGTTGGCCGGACCGCGTTTCGGAGACCGACCCTATGAAGGTCGCCGAGTCTCTTCGAAGCGCGCGGAACTAGCATCCGCCGTCGGCGCGTGGCGTCGCTCGACGAGCCGACGGCGGCGGCGAGAACGCCGCGGCGGGACGGCTTACGCGGCGGCCAATCCGCCGACGCGCGTCACGGCGCGATCGAGGCTTGCGCGGCCTGGAGCAGTTCCGTTGCCAGCGCCTCGTCGTCGACGGCCCGGGCGAGGACGACGGCGCCGACGAGGGTCGCCACCGTCGCCAGGGCGCGTTGCCGGCGCCGCTCCTTCGACGCCTTCGGCGTCAGGTTGGCGACGATGGAGGCGAGGCCTTCGATCCCTTGCGCGAACCGTCCCCGGACGGCGCTGCCCGTCTGTTCCCGCGAGACGTCGTTGGCGAGCGCCGCCAGCGGGCAGCCCTTCCCCGGCGTGCGGACGTGGTCGAGGGACAGGTAGTTAGCGACCACGGTGTCGGTCGTGCCCCGGTATTCTTCTGCCAGCGCGGTATCGAAGGCTTCGGCCGCCAAAGCATCCTTGTTGGCGAACTGGCCGTAGAAGCCGCCATGGGTCAGGCCGGCGGCGGCCATGATGTCCACGACCCCGACGCCGTGGAGGCCGCGCTCGCGGAACAGGGCCGCGGCGACTTCGACGACGCGCTGTCGGTTGATCCTGGCCTGTTCCTGCGAGACTCTCGGCATGGCCCGATCCTTCGGCGTGTCCGACGACGATATAAAGGCGACGCGCCCTCCCAAGAAGGGCCCGGCTCAAGGCTTGGACGGCATCGGCATCGCCTGGTCATCGGCAGCGACGCGCCGTTCGTGCGTCGCCCGCCCGACCCTGAACCACAGGGCGTAGAGGGCGGGCAGGAACAGCAGGGTCATCAGCGTGCCGACGCCGACGCCGCCGATGAGGACGTAGGCGAGCGCCCCCCAGAACACCGAGTGGGTGAGCGGGATGAAGGCCAGCATGGCCGCGGCCGCCGTCAGGATCACGGGCCGGGCCCGGCGCACGGTGGATTCCACGATGGCGTCGTAATCCGCCAGGCCCGCCGCCTGGTCGTGGTGGATCTCGTCCACCAGGATCAGGGTGTTGCGCATCAGGATGCCCGACAGCGCGATCAGCCCGAGGATCGCGTTGAAGCCGAAGGGCTGCTGGAAGACCAGCAGGGTCGGCACGGCGCCCACGAGGCCGAGCGGCGCGGTGGCGAACACCATGAACATCGTGGCGAACGAGCGCACCTGCAGCATGATCACCGTCAGCGTCACGATCAGCATGATCGGGAACACCGCGACCAGCGCCGTCATCGCCTTGGCGCTCTCCTCCACCGACCCGGCCGTGTCGATGCGGTAGCCCGGCGGGAGCTTCGCCTTGATCGGTTCGAGGAGGGGGAAGACCTGGGCGTGGATGTCGGGCGGCTGCAGGCCGTCGAGGACGTCGCCCTGCACCCGGATGTAGGCCTCGCGGTTGTAGCGCTTGAGCACCGCGTCCTCGGTCCGGCTCTCGAGGCGGGCCACCTGCGAGACCGGCACCTGGCGCCCGTCCTTGGTGGCCAGCGTCAGGTCGCCGACCTCGCCGAGCGAGCGCCGCTCCGGGCCGGGGCTGCGCAGGACGACGTCGACGGCGCGCAGGTTCTCGCGCACCTGGGTGGCGGGCGTCCCGTTGAGGTAGCTCTGCAATTGCTGTGCGGCCTCCTTCGGGGTCAGGCCGATCAGGCGCAGGCGCTCCTGGTCGAAGGCGAGGCGCAGGCTCGGCGTCCTGTCGCCCCAGTCGAGGTGGACCATCCGCATGTTGGGGTTGCTCGCCATCACCCCTCGCACGTCCTCGGCGATGCCGCGGATCACGTCGAGGTCGGGCCCGACCACCCGGAAGGCGACGGGGAAGCGGACCGGCGGGCCGAACACGATCTGCAGCACCCGCACCCGCGCCTCGGGGAAGCGCCCGTCCTCGACGAGTTTTCGGACTTTGCCCCGCAGGATGTCGCGGGCCGCCGAGTCGGCGGTTTGCACCACGATCTGGGCGAAGGCCGGATCTGGCAGTTCCGGATCGAACGAGAGCACGAAGCGGGGCATGCCCTGGCCGATGTAGCTCGTGATCTCGCGCGCCTCGGCCAGGTCGCGCACGGCCGTCTCGATCCGCTTGACGCTGGCTTCGGTGGTGGCGAAGGCGGAGCCCGTCGGCAGGGTCACCTCGACGATGAGTTCCGGGCGCTCGGAGTTCGGGAAGAACTGCTGCTCGACGCGGCCCATGCCGACCACGGCGAGCGCGAATAGGCCCACGGTGATGCCGGCGGCCAGCCACTTTTGGTCGACGGACATCCGCACGACCCGGCGCAGGCGCTCGTAGTTCCTGGTGGCGTAGATCGCCCCGTGGCCGCCTTCCACCGTCTTGATGTTCGGCAGCAGCTTGACGCCGAGATAGGGCGTGAAGGTCACCGCCACGATCCAGGAGACGATCAGCGAGAAGGCCACCACCCAGAAGATGTTGCCGGCATACTCGCCCGCCGTGGAGGCGGCGAAGCCCACCGGCAGGAAGCCCGCGATGGTCACGATGGTGCCGGTGAGCATCGGCGCGGCGGTCGAGCGCCAGGCGTAGGTCGCCGCCTCGACGCGGTCGTAGCCCTCCTCCATGCGCACCACCATCATCTCGATGGCGATGATGGCGTCGTCGACCAGCAGCCCGAGCGAGATGATGAGGGCGCCGAGCGTGATGCGGTCGAAGTCGCGCCCCGTCACCATCATCACCACGAACACCGCCGAGAGGGTGAGCGGCACCGCCAGCGCCACCACGATGCCGACCCGGAAGCCGAGCGCCACCAGGGAGACGAAGATCACCACGCCGAGGGCGGTGAAGAACTTGACCATGAACTCGTGGATGGCCTCGTCGATGACCTTGGCCTGGTCGGCGATCTTGGTGAAGCCGATGCCCGCCGGCGTCTCGTGGTGGATCGCCACCTCTTCGGCGTTCAGCGCCGCACCGAGCGCGAGGCCGTCGAAGCCGGGCTTCATCACCAGGCCGAGGATCAGGGCGGGCTCGCCGTCGTTGCGGATCGCGAAGACCTTCGGGTCCTCGTAGCCGCGCTTCACCTCGGCGATGTCGCCGAGCTTGAGGCTGCGGTCGCCGGCGGCCACGGGCAGGTTTCGGATCGCGTCGAGCCCGTCGATCGCCCCGTCGAGGCGCAGGTACACGCGCGGACCCGCCGCCTCGACGAAGCCGGCCGGGGTCACGTCGTTCTGGTTGGCCAGCGAGGCCAGCAGTTGCTGGCCGGTGATGCCGAGCGTCGCGAGGCGCTGGTAGGAGATCTCCACGAAGATCTTCTGCGCCTGCTCGCCGAGGACGTTGATCTTCTCGACGCCCGGCACCCGCAGCAGGCGCTGGCGCAAATCCTCGGCCCTCAGCACCAGTTGCCGGTGCGGCAGCCCCTTGGCCTGGAGCGCGTAGAGCGAGAAGTAGACGTCCGAGAACTCGTCGTTGAACAGCGGCCCCATCACCCCGCGCGGGAGGCTGGAGGCCTGGTCGGCGAGCTTCTTGCGGGTCTGGTAGAACTCCGCCTGCAGCTTGGCCGGCGGCATGTTGTCCTTGAAGAACACCTTGATCAGCAGCAGGCCGGGGCGCACCGTGGTCTCGGCGCGGTCGTAGTAGAACAGTTCCTGCAGGCGCTTCTCCAGGGGGTCGGCGACCTGGCGCTGCATCTCGTCCGTCGTCGCCCCGGGCCACGCCGCCGAGACGACCATCGTCTTGACGGCGAAGCTCGGGTCTTCGCCGCGCCCCAGTTTCTCGAAGGCGAAGAAGCCGGCGCCGATGAGCGCGATCAGCAGGAACAGGGTGACGGCCCGCTCGCGGACGGCGAGGGCTGAGAGGTTGAAGCCGCTCATCGCACCACCCCGGTCATGCTGGCGGGCGCCTGGCGGACCTTCTCGCCGGCCTTGAGGAGGTGGGCCCCGAGCGCCACGATCCGATCGCCGGGGTTCAGCCCGGCGACGACGTCGGCCCGCTCCTCGCCCATGCGGGCGACCCGCACGGCCTGCGGTTGGACGGTCTCGCTGGCGGCGTCGTAGCGCCAGACCGAGGGGCCCTGCCCCTGATCGAACAAGGCCGCGAGCGGCACCTCCACCGATCCGGCCCGGGCGGCGTCGAGGTCCTTGAGCTGAAGGGTCACCGTGGCGCCCAAGGGCGCGGCCTCGCCGCCGCCCGAGAGGATGTAGCGCGCCCGGTAGGTGCGCGTGGCCGGGTCGGCGGTGGCGGACAGCTCGCGCAGGCGCGCCGGATAGGTCGCCGCGCCCTCGGCGTAGAGGGTGGCGGAGGCTTCGCCCTTGGTGCCGGAGGCTTCGCCCTTGGTACCGGAGGCTTCGCCCTTGGCGGCGCGGCGGCTGCCCTCGGGCAGGAACACCTCCGCCTCGCGCGCCCCGTCGCGGGCGAGCTTGACCACGGTCTGGCCGGCCGCGACCACCTGGCCGGGCTCGGAGGGCACCTCCATGACGACGCCGTCGGCGTCGGCCTGGAGCTCGGCGTAGCCCGCCTGGTTCTGGATCTGGCTGGCCTGGGCCTCGGCGTTGGCGAACTGGGCGATGGCGGCGTCGGCCGCGCCCTTGTTCTGGTCGTAGGTCTGCTTCGAGGTCCAGCCGTCGGCGACCAGCTTGCGGCTGCGCTCCTCGTCGGCCTTGGCCTTGATCATCTGGGCGCGGGCCGCCTCGACGGAGGCGCGGGCGGCGGCGAGCGCGAGGGTGAAGTCGGTGCGGTCGAGGCGCATCAGGGGCTGGCCGAGGCGCACGCGGTCGCCCGGGTCGACGAGGCGTTCGAAGATCTTGCCGCCGACCCGGAAGCCGAGGTTGCTCTCGGTGCGGGCGCGGATCACGCCGGTGTAGCGCGACACGGCGCCGGGACCGGGGGCGACCTCGGCGACCTGGACCAGGAGCGGCTCCGGCGTCACCGCCGTCTTCGCCGGCGAGCAGGCGGTCAGGGCGACGCCCGCGAGCCCCAGAACCAGTCTTCGCAACATCGCCGCCCCCGTCGCCGTCTGCTCGGTCTTAAAATTATGATCATCATCTATTAGGGTGCGCGGTCGGCGTCAATGGGCGTCGTCGGAGGGGGCGGACGCATTCGTGGCCGCGCGGCCGGCAGGGCGATTGCCGATGCCGATTTGGTCTCCGGACTTCCACCGGCAGCACCGCGTCATCCCGGGGCCACGCAGCGGAGCCCGGGATCCGGACACGCAGGTCGAGCCGGACTTTGTACCGTCGGCGGTTCTGGATTCCGGGCTCGCCTGCCGCGACCCGGAATGACGGTGCGGTGCCATCTGCAATCGCCCTGCGAGGGCGTCGCGGCGGCTCAGGCGCCCTGAGACGCCCCGTGGTGGCGCGCGTTCCGCTTGATGACTTGGGGCGGCTGGCCGAACGCGCGGAGGAAGGCGCGCCGCATCCGCTCCCGGTCGGCGAAGCCCGTCTCCCGGGCCACCGTGTCCAGCGAATGCCGGCCGTCCTCCAGCATCGTCCGGGCGGCGTCCAGGCGGAGGTTCTCGATCGCCTTGGCGGGCGATTGGCCGGTCTCCTCCCGGAAGACGCGGCTGAACTGGCGCGGGCTCAGGCGGGCGGCCTCCGCCAGCTCCTCGACGGAGAGCGCGTTCTTCAAATTGCCCCTGGCATAGGCCAGGACCGTCTGGACCCGGTCGGACCGCGGCTGAAGCTCCAGCAGGGCCGAGAACTGCGACTGGCCGCCCGTCCTGCGGTGGTAGACGACGAGGTTCTTCGCGATCCCCTTCGCCATCTCGGGGCCGAGGTCGTCCTCGACCAGGGCCAGCGTGAGGTCGATCCCGGCCGTCATCCCGGCCGAGGTCCAGACGTTGCCGTCGGAGACGAAGATGCGGTCGTCGTCGACCTGGATCGACGGGTGGAGCCGCTGCAGGTCACGGGCGTGGGCCCAATGGGTCGCCGCCCGCCTGCCGTCGAGCAGGCCCGCCTCGGCCAGGAGGAACGCCCCCGTGCAGGTCGCGGCGACGCGGCGCGCGGTGGCGGCCGTCTCGCGCAACCGCGCGATCAGGCCGGGGGCCGACGGGCCGACCTTGATCGAGCCGACCACGAGGACCGTGTCGAAGCACCGGCCCGCGAAGGGCTCGGTGTCGACGACCATCCCGAACGACGTCCGGATCGGCCCGCCGGCCTCGGACAGGAACGTCACCGCGTAGAAGTCGTGGCCGACCACGAGGTTGGCGATCTCGAACGCCGTCAGAGGAGCCAGGTTCATCGCCTGGAAGCCGGGGAACAGCACGACACCGATGGACGGCATGGCGGACCTCGCGACGAATGTCCGAAAAGGGTGGATCTTCGACATATGGGATATGCCGGAGGCCGTCTAGGTTTCATCGCAACGGACGTGGGTGCCACCCGGCCTCGCCCCCGTCGCCCAGGGACCCCATCGCCATGAACCCGATCGCCATGACCACGCCCTCCCCCGTCGCCGCCGGCACGGACGCCGATGCCTACACCCGCCGCTGGCTCGCCTCCGGCGAGATCGCCCACACGACCCTGAGGGACGGGACGCGCATCCGCTACGTCCGCGTGGGCCAGGGGCCGGCACTCGTGCTGACCCACACCGTGCGCACCCAGCTCGACCTGTTCCAGCGCGTGATCCCGCTGCTGTCGCCGCACTTCACGATCTACGCGCTCGACCTGCCGGGCTTCGGCTGGTCGGACCTGAAGCCGGGCCTTCCCAAGGACGAGCCCACCCTTCGGGCGGCCCTGAAGGGCTTCATCGCCGAGCTCGGCATCGCGCGGCCGATCCTGGCCGGCGAGTCGATCGGGGCGACGCTCTCGCTTTCCCTCGCCGCTGAGCTCGGCGACAGGGTCGAGCGGGTCTTCGCCTTCAACACCTACGACTACCGGCCGGGCCTCGAGCGCTCGAACCTGCTCGCGTCGATCATCATCAAGAGCGTGCGCGCGCCGGTCGTCGGCCCGGTCTTCGCGGCCCTGGAGAACCGGACCATCACCGGCGGCATCATGAGCGGCGGCTTCCACGACCCGAGCAGCCTGCCCGCGGACCTCCTCGACGAGTACGCCCGCGTCGGCGCCCGCGCCGGCTACAGCACGGCGTCGCGGACGCTGCTCAAGGCCCTCCCGAGCTTCGTCGCCGCCCGCGCCCGCTACCGGTCCATCACCGCGCCCGTGACGCTCGTCTGGGGCGACAAGGATTGGTCGACGCCGCGGGATCGCGCCGGCGTCGAGGCGGCCGTGCCCTCGCCCTCCGTCGTCACCCTCGAACGGACCGGGCACTTCAGCGCGCTGGAACGCCCGCAGGCCTGGGCCGACATCATCCTCGCGGCGACGAAGGCCCGCGCCGCCTCGTGAGGCACGGCGTGCCGCCGCACTGCATCACCGCATTCGCCCTGCCATTCGCCCGTTCATTCTTGGAGCCTAGCCGATGACCTTGGAGCCGCGCCGATGACCGACCCCATGACCTCGACCCGCGTCACGGTGGAGCACGTGACGCTTCGCTCGGCAAAACCCTTCGCGGCGGTGCGGGAGGCGCTGGAAGCCGCGGTGCCTCCCCTCGACCACGCCTACGCCGCGCTCCTGCGGGACGGGCATGTGGACGCGGCGCGCGACCTGCTCGAACGGCAGGCGCCGCTCTCGATCTTCGGCGCCCGCGACCATGGCGGCTTGCTTCTCACCGCCGGGCTCGCCCGCAAGGCGATCCAGTACGACATCGGCAACCCGCTGACGGCCGCGCGGATGACCCGGCACGTCCTCTCGGTCGCCCTGTACGCGCCGATCCGCGTGCTCCTGCGCGAGGACACCGAGGGCGGCGTCGCGTTCGAGTACGATCGCCCGGTCACGACCTTCGGGCAGTTCGGAACGCCGGAGGTCGACGGCGTCGCGGCCGACCTGGACGAGCAACTCCGCAGCGTGCTCGCTGCGGCGGCGGCGTGACCGCCGCGTCCCGGCCGCCTGCGCATCAGCGCTTGAGGCCGATGAAGTCGACGAAGGCGCGCAGCGGCGCGGGAAGGTGGCGGCGGCCGGGATAGTACAGGTACGGGCCCGAAAACCCCTGCCACCACGGTTCGAGCACCGGCTCCAGCGCCTGCGTGTCGAGGTGGGGCCGCAGCCAGTCCTCGAACAGGGTGAGGATGCCGACGCCCGCGATCGCGGCCTCGACCGCGAGATCCGTGGCGCCGCCGACGCGCACCGTCAGCGGTCCCGTCGGATGGATGCGGACCACCTCGCCCGCCTGCTCGAACTCCCAGGCCAGCGTGGCACCGCTGGAGAAGCGCCCGCCGATGCAGGCGTGGCACAGGAGGTCGTGCGGGTGCTGCGGCCGGCCGTGGCGGTCGAGATAGGCCGGCGAGGCCACCGTGGCGAAGCGCTGCCGGCGCGGGCCGATCGGCACCGCGATCATGTCCTGCTCCAACCGCTCGTCGTAGCGGATGCCGGCATCGCAGCCCGCCGCCAGCACGTCGACGAAGCCGTCCTCGGCCACCACCTCGAGCCGGATCTCGGGATAGGCCGCCAGGAACGGCGGCACGATCGCGGGCAGGACCAGCCGGGCGGCGCTGACCGGCACGTTGAGCCGCAGGGTTCCCGCCGGACGGTCGCGAAAACCGTTGACCACGTCGAGGGCGGCGTCGACCTCGCCCAGGGCCGGCCCGAGCCGTTCGAGCAGCCGGGCGCCCGCCTCGGTGGGGGCGACGCTGCGCGTGGTCCGGTTCAGCAGGCGCAGGCCGAGGCCGCGCTCGAGCCGGCTCACGGCCTCGCTGAGGCCCGACGCGCTGCCGCCGCCGGCGCGGGCGCCGTCCCGGAAGCCGCCGGCCCGCGCCACGGCGACGAAGGCCGCCAAGTCCGCGAGGTGTGTCGCCATCGTTCGAAATCCCGAACAGCCCGTACCGAGAATGCCTGCTTATCCGATCAATCGCGCCCGTCTACATCCCGGGCGGCAAGGGAGATTAGACATGACCATGATCGCATCGGCCGGGACGTTCGCGCTCGGACATCGCACCGTGAAGCGGATCGGATACGGCGCCATGCAGCTTGCCGGGCCGGGCGTGTTCGGGCCGCCGAAGGATCGCCGGGCGGCGGTCGCGGTGCTGCGGGAGGCGGTGACGCAGGGCGTCGACCACATCGACACCAGCGACTTCTACGGACCGCACGTGACCAACCAGCTGATCCGGGAGGCGCTGCATCCGTATCCCGACGACCTGGTGATCGTCACCAAGGTCGGCGCAAGGCGCGGCCCCGACGCCTCGTGGAACCCGGCCTTCGCGGCGGACGAACTGGTGCAGGCGGTCCACGACAACCTGCGCCATCTCGGCCTCGACGTCCTCGACGTGGTCAACCTGCGCCTGATGTTCGACGTGCACGGGCCGGCCGAAGGCGCGATCGAGGCGCCGCTCACGGTGCTGGCGGACCTGCAGCGGCAAGGCTTGATCCGCAGCATCGGCCTCAGCAACGCGACGCGGCGACAGGTGGCGGACGCGCGGCGCATCACGGACATCGTCTGCGTGCAGAACCAGTTCAACCTCGCGCACCGAGACGACGACGCCCTGATCGACGAACTCGCGGGCGCCGGCACCGCCTACGTTCCGTTCTTCCCGCTCGGGGGCTTCAGCCCGCTGCAATCCGAGACGCTGTCCGCGGTCGCCGGACGCTTGGGCGCGACGCCGATGCAGGTCGCCCTGGCCTGGCTGCTGCGGCGATCGCCCAACGTGCTGCTGATCCCCGGCACGTCGTCGATCGAGCACCTGCGCCAGAACCTCGCCTCAGCCCGCCTGACGCTGCCCGACGACGTCCTCGCCGAGCTCGACGCGATCACGCCTGCGAGCGAGGGCGCCTGAACCGCTTCATCGCGCACCCGGTCCGGCGGGTGATCTCGCCGGGTGGCCTTGCGCCCGTGCGTCCTGACGCACGCTTCGGGTCGCGGGCGGGGCGACGGCGCCCGCGCGGCTGCCGTCGCGGAGAGCGGGTGTCAGGCAGCCAAAGGCAGGGCGGCGATCGATCCTTCGACGATCGGGGCGACGTCCCTAGGCCCGAACAGCAGCTGATAGATCGCGGCCGGCGTGCGCGCCTGACCGTTGGCGTCGACGATCCGGACATCGGATAGACCGGAGGCCTGCAGCGAGAGGCCTTGCTCCAGGGCGTCCAGCATTGAAGTGTAGTGGTGCGAGAACCGTTGTGCCGAGATGCGAGCGGTGACGGTGAAGTTCACGGACGCCAATCCTGACTGTCGCGCTCGGCCGGCGGCCCCATGGCCGTGATCCGAGACATAGCGATGGATGAAGGGAGGATCACGGGACAGGACCGGCGCGGCACTGAAATCCGCCGCGTCGCCTGATGAACCCTGCCTCGCAGGCAATAGAGGCGGTTGGTTGACGAAAACTTAGCCCAGTATGGCGGGGGCGTGTCTTTTTCGATTGTGAGGGGTCGTGACCCGGAAAACGCTGCTCGACCAGATCAACGCGATCCAGATGGCCCGCACCTACTGCCTCTTGGTGAACGCCGATCCCGACGCGGTCGTCGCGGGCTACTTCGTCGACGCGACCGGCCAGCGACGACGCGTCAGCAAAGCCCGCTGGCGCTGGTATCGCGACATCGCCGAACCACCCCCTCCGAAGCTGCCGGAGCCTACCGGGACCTGAGCCGGTTCGATACCGAACGCCGCGGCTTTCACGGTCCGGCGTGAAGACCGGGCGGCCTCTACTTCCGCGCCGCCATCAAATCGTGCGTCAGGACGGTCAACTTGCCGATCAGGCCGGTGATGTCGGCCCCCTTGCACGACCATTGCGTGCCGACCGCCTCGCCATCCGCGGACACGGACACGACGGCGACCGAGCGGAGCTTGCCTTCGCGCGCCAGGTCGAGCTGGTCCTGCAGCACGGCGATGATGGAGGCGGTGTCCGCATCCGCGACCGCAGCGGAGATCCGCGCAGGAAACGGCACGACGACCCCGGCATCCGCTTGTTCGTTCATCGCCATCACGCCCTCGCCTGCCCCGAATGAGGAGCCGAGGCTTGTGCGACTGTCAGGGACAAAGTGTGGCAGCGTGTCCGTGTCGACGAACGTCGATCCCCAGTGTGGCAGCCAGAGCACTCAGGCATCAGGACCGCAGGGTTTTGAAATCCTATTGGACCGCTGCTCGGCGTCGAGCCGACACCGAAGCAACCCCCGGTGCTTTCGGATCGCACGCCACGCGTCGAACGGCGAGCACGGAAGTCGAACCTCGGCCACGCGGTCGTGCAGACCCAGGATCATGTCCGGCGCTGCATTCGAGAGCGCTGTACGGACGATTCAATGCAGTCTGTCGAAGCGGTCAGACCGAACGGCGGCGGGCTCGACGCGGAAGCGCTCGATGATCCGGATCGTGGCGGGAGATGCCATGTTGGGCGCAACGCCCTCAGCGAGGCCGGCAGACGCCCGATGAGAAGTCTCTCATGCGACAGGCGCAAGAATCAGCGCAAAGCTTGGATGTGTTGGCGCGCCCTGCGGGAGTCGAACCCGCCTCTTCAGCGTGAAAGGCTGACATCCTAACCGATAGACGAAGGGCGCTGGCGCTGGGCCGAGGTTTCTATAGTCGGACCGCGGGCGGAGGGCAACGGGCGGGTCGTGGCTTGTGAGGCGGTGGCGGGCCGGTTTGTCGCGGATGGGGTGGGACGGCGCCGCCGGGCGGGTGCGGCAACTTCGTCCCGGGCGTGCTAACGCTGCCGCTTCGCGCGCCTTGGCGGGGCGCTGGTCTGCCTGCGCGGTCGCGCGCAGCACGGTTCTGGAATGGTTTGAGCGGATGGCGAGCGAGAGCGACGACGGCGGCGAGGACGGCGGCCGGCCGGCCGGGTCCGAGGTGCGCAAGCCCGGCTTCGGCCAAGCTGATCACGGCAAGTCGGGCTATGGCAAGTCCAGCTTCGGCAAGCCAGGGTATGGGAAGCCGAGCTACGGCAAGCCTGGTGATGGCAAGCCTGGTTACGGCAAGCCCGGCTTTGGAAGGCCGGCCTTCGGCAAACCCGGCTTCGGCAAGCCGGCCTACGGCCAGCGGCCGCGGCCGGCCGGGCCGCAGCCGGCGCACGAGGGGGCCGCCGTGCTCTACGGCTTCCACCCGGTGGTGCAGGCGATGGGCAACGCCGAGCGGAAGCTGCACCGGCTGCTCGCCACCGAGAACGGCGCCGCGCGCCTCGTCGAGGAGCTCGGCACCCTGCGGATCGAGCCCGAGCTCGTGCGGCCGGCCGACATCAACCGGCTGCTCGGGGCGGATGCGGTGCATCAGGGCCTCTACCTCGAGGCCGACCCCCTCGCCTCGCCCGGCCTCGACGCGCTGCCGGCCGACGCGCTGCTGCTGGCGCTCGACCAGATCACCGATCCGCACAACGTCGGCGCCATCGTGCGCACCGCCGCGGCCTTCGGCGTCACCGGCATCGTCACCACCGCGCGCCACGCGCCGGGCGCCACCGGCGTGCTGGCGAAATCCGCCTCGGGCGGCCTCGAGCACGTGCCGTTCCTGGTGGTCCGCAATTTGGCCGTGGCGCTGATCGCCCTCGGCGAGCAGGGGTTCACCCGCATCGGCCTCGATTCCGACGCCGAGACCGGCCTCGACACGCTCACGCCGACGCGGCCCGCGGTCATCGTCCTCGGCGCCGAGGGCAAGGGCCTGCGCGAGCGCACCCGCGCCTGCTGCGACGTGCTCGCCAAGATCCCGTTCACCGGCGAGATCCGCAGCCTCAACGTCTCGAACGCCGCCGCGATCGCCCTCTACGCCCTCGGCCGCTGATTTTTCGGACCTGCCGGACCGGGTGTCCCGCAGGTGGCGTCCGGACTGGGCGCGGCGCGGGACACACCCGCGTCGCCCAATCGCAAAAAATTAGATGCCTTGGCCGGCGACTTCGCGGGCGACGGCGCGCCGGCCGATGTCGCGGCGGCAGAACCCTTCCGGCCAGTCGATGCGGGCCACGGCCGCGTAGGCGCGGGCCTGCGCCTCCAGCACGCTGTCGCCGAGCGCGGTGACCGCGAGCACGCGGCCGCCGTCGGCCAGGATAGCCTCACCCTCGGCGCGGGTGCCGGCCTGGAACACCAGGGCGCCGTCACGCTCGGCGTCGGCGATGCCGCGGATGGTCGAGCCGCGCACCACCGTGCCGGGATAGCCGGCCGCCGCCATCACCACGGTGAGCGCCGCGCGCGAGGCGTCGAACTCCAGGCTGACGCCGGCGAGGTCGCCGTCGCAGGCCGAGAGCAAAGCGGGGACGAGGTCGGAGGCGAGGCGCGGCATCAGCACCTGCGCCTCGGGGTCGCCGAAGCGGGTGTTGTACTCGATCAGCTTCGGCCCGTCCGCGGTCAGCATCAGGCCGGCATAGAGGATGCCGGTGAACGGCGTGCCGCGCGCGCGCATGCCGTCGAGCGTCGGCTGGATGATCGTCTCCATCACGGTCCGCTCGATCGCCGGGGTGACGATGCCGGCCGGCGAGTAGGCGCCCATGCCGCCGGTGTTGGGGCCGCGGTCGCCGTCGAAGACGCGCTTGTGGTCCTGCGCGGTGCCCATGGCGATCGCCCGGGTGCCGTCGCACAGGGCGAAGAAGCTCGCCTCCTCGCCGAACAGGCACTCCTCGATCACCACCTCCGTGCCCGCATCCGCGAACAGCGCCCGCAGCGCGCCCTCGGCCTGCTCCACCGTCTCGGCGACGGTGACGCCCTTGCCGGCGGCCAGGCCGTCGGCCTTCACCACGATCGGGGCGCCCTTGGCGCGCACGTGGGCGAGCGCCGGGTCGAGGGCGGAAAAGCGGCCGTAGCCGGCCGTCGGGATGCCGCGCTCGGTGCACAGCGCCTTGGTGAAGCCCTTCGAGCCTTCGAGCTGCGCGGCGGCCCGGGTCGGCCCGAAGGCGCGGATGCCGGCCCGGGTCAGGTCGTCGACGAGGCCAGCGACGAGCGGCGCCTCCGGCCCGATCACGACGAGGCCGACGCGCTCGGCTTCGCAGAAGGCGCGGACCGCGCCATGGTCGGCGACGTCAAGCTCCGGCCGGTTCTCGCCGTGCCGGGCGGTGCCGGGATTGCCCGGCGCCGTGAACAGGCGGGTGCAGAGCGGGCTTTTCGCAAGGGCGTAGGCGAGGGCGTGTTCGCGGCCGCCGTTGCCGACGAGGAGGATGTTCATGGGATCAGGGTGTTCCCGAAATCCGCAACCGGGGAAAGGGTCCTATCGCACGAAGGTGCGCGTCGTGCACCGGATCCACCGTCCTGCGGCGGGCTTTGACCTCGCCGCCGCGTCCGCATAGCACGTCCGCCATGCCCCTGGTCC
>NZ_VRUW01000077.1:0-24198 GCF_008039475.1 Methylobacterium sp. WL12
GGGCGGGCCTACCGCTCGGGCGACGCGGTCTGCTTCGAGACGCAAGCCTTCCCCGACGCGCCGAACCACCCCGGCTTCCCGTCCGCCGTGCTGCGTCCGGGTGAGCGTTTCGCCTCGACGACGACCTACCGGTTCTCGGTCGTCTGATCGCGGTCCTGGCGGGTCGCCCGGCGCGCGGCCACCGAATCGGCGAGCAGGCACAGGATCTCGAAGGCGAGCTGGCCGCCGGTGAGCGCGGTGAGGCCGGACGGGTCCAGCGGCGGGGCCACCTCGACGAGGTCGGCGCCGACGAGGTCGAGCCCGCGCAGGCTGCGCAGCAGGGCCAGGGCCTCGCGGGTGGTCAGGCCGCCGATCTCCGGCGTGCCGGTGCCCGGCGCGTAGGCCGGGTCGAGGCTGTCGATGTCGAAGCTGAGATAGGTCGGGCCGGCGCCCACGACGGCGCGGGCCTCGGCCGCCACCTCCGGCATTCCGCGGGCGGCCGCCTCCTCCATCGTGACGACGCGGATGCCCTGGGCGCAGGCCCAGTCGCGCTCGTCCGCCGCGTCCATGCTGCCGCGGATGCCGACCTGCACGCAGCGCCGCGGATCGAGCACGCCGTCCTCCACCGCCCGGCGGAACGGGGTGCCGTGGGTGAGCCGGGTGCCGCCGTACTGGTGGTCGTCGGTGTCGCTGTGGGCGTCGATGTGCACGAGCCCGAGCGGGCGCCCGCGCCCCAGCGCCCGGAGGATCGGATAGGTGACGAGGTGGTCGCCGCCGACGGAGAGCGGCACGATGCCGGCGCCGGCCAGCCCGAGCATGAACGCCTCGATCCGCCGGCAGGTCTCGGCGGCATCGACCGGGTTCACCGGCACGTCGCCGAGGTCGGCGCAGGCCGCCAGAGCATAGGGCGCGATCCCGCTGGCATGGTTGATCGCCCGCGTGCCGGTCGAGGCCTCGCGCACGCCCCGCGGCCCGAGGCGCGCGCCCGGCCGGTTCGTGGTCGCCCCGTCGAACGGGATGCCGACGAGGCCGATCTCGACGCCCTCGGCCGCGCCCGGATCGCGGCAGGGCAGCCGCATGAAGCTCGCCACGCCGGCAAAGCGCGGCGTCTCCATGCCGGACGCCGGACGGAACCTTGCGATACGGGCCGCGTCGGTCTCGTTCACCCTGTGCGCCACGCCGGTCCCCTCCCTGGATCGATCCGCGATCATCCGGGGCCCGCAGGGCGGGATCAAGCCGGCGCGGGTAAGCCGGTGCATCAAGGTGCGTTGACGACGCGGCGTCCCGTGGCTATAGAGCCGGCTCTGCCGAGGGCCCGTGCGGTTGCGCGCGTCGTCGACTTCGCCATTCGCCACACCCAGCGCAGACCGATCCGAGGCTCCCCGAGCTCGAAGGTCCCCGCCCTTTGATACGAGGATGCCCATGGCCAACACCGTGTCGGCCAAGAAAATGACCCGCAAGATCGCCAAGCGCACGGCGATCAACCGCTCGCGCCGCTCCCGGATGCGTACCTTCGTCCGCAAGGTCGAGGAGGCGATCGCTTCGGGCGTGCAGTCCGACGCCCTCACCGCGCTCCGCGCCGCCGAGCCGGAGATCATGCGGGCCGCCCAGAGCGGCATCGTTCACAAGAACAACGCCTCGCGCAAGGTCTCGCGCCTCGCCGCCCGCGTGAAGGCCCTGGCCGTCGCCGCCTAAGCGCGACCGCCGTCGGCGCCGCCGACGAACCATCGAACCCGTTACGAAAAAGCCCGGCCTTCGCGCCGGGCTTTTTCGTGTTCGCGTCGCACCCGCGATGTGGTTCTCGTTCGAGTCGTCCGCTCCCTTGCCTGTCGGCCACAGGGCTCGCCGATCCGCCGCGGGTTCCTCCTCCCATGGGGAGAAGGACAGGATGAGGTGCGTGACCCCTTAGGCTCAGGCGCGCAGCTCGTCCCAGCCCACGCCCCTGGCTCAGATCCGTTGCAGACGGCACCACGCGGTCATTCCGGGGCGCCGCAGGCGAGCCCGGAATCCAGAACCGCCGACGCCGCCAAATACAGCGCGACCTGCGGTTCTGGATCCCGGGCTCCGCTGCGCGGCCCCGGGATGACGGAGGTGCTGCCAGCGGGTTTCCGAAGAGCAAATCGCCTTCTGCGATGGTCCCGCCCGTAGAAGCGGGAAGAGGCGGAGACGGCGCCGACATGTCCGGCGACGGTGTCTGATCGGCGCCCGCGATTGCCCGCCAAAACCCCCGAACGCCCCGCCGATGTTCGCGCCATGTCCGCGCCCGCCCGGTGACGAAGCGTTAACCCATTTCCAAAAATCGATTTCGTTGCGGAGTCTTCGGGGCAGGTGTAGCTTAACAAAACCTCACCGCGCCTGAGCAAAGGCACAGCATCTCCCACATCACCCCGAATCGTTCGGCGAATCAAAGCGGTATCCGTCTTCGGCTCGACTCCGCTCGACTCGCTGCAGCGCCGATCAAGGCTTTCCCCGCAAGTCCCACTGTTAAAACTACCGTAGGTAATTGTTGATAGGCTCTCCCAATCGACCAGCAGCGTCGTCGGACGGGTTGACTCCCGCCGATTTTTGCGCCCCGCCCGTGTTCACGGGGTGTTCCAGTGTGCGTGCGTACGCGGCGTCGGCGGGTCTCCCGTCCTCGGTGCGAGGAGAGTGTCAGTGATGCATGTCGACGAGAGCGTGTCGGGCGGCGGCGGAAGCGGCGGAGCAAACGGGGTCGCGGAGGCTGCGGCGGCCTGGGGTCGCGTGAAGCGCCGCCTGCGGGCCGAGCTCGGCGAGGACGTGTTCGCGAGCTGGTTCGCGCGTCTGGAGCTGGATTGCGTCGTGGGCGGCACCGCCCGCCTCACCGTGCCGACCCGGTTCCTCAAAAGCTGGATCGAATCGCACTACCTCGATCGGGTGCTGAACACCTTCAAGGCCGAGGTCGAAGAGGTCGGCCGCATCGAGGTCGGCGTGCGCGGCACCACCGCCCCGGTCCGCCCGGTGGCGCCGGGCGCCCCGAAGCCCGGCCCGACCAGCGGTCCGCTGGCCCGTCTCCACGCCGCCGGCATGCCCGCGCCGATGCCGACGACGCCGGCCCCCGACATGCGCGCCGAGATCGCCGGCGAGCTGAACGGCGCGCCGCTCGACGCCCGCCTGACCTTCGCGAACTTCCTGCTCGGCCGCTCGAATTCCCTGGCGCATGCCGCCGCCGACCGCGTCGCCCGCCACGACGGCGAGGGCGCGCTCTACAACCCGCTGTACTTCCATGCCGGCGTCGGCCTCGGGAAGACCCACCTGCTGCACGGCATCGGCCACGCCGCCCGCGAGGCCGGCCGCCGGGTGATCTACCTCACCGCCGACCGCTTCATGTACGGCTTCGTCAACGCCCTGAAGACGCAGAACGCGCTGGCCTTCAAGGAGCGCCTGCGCGGCATCGACCTGCTGATCCTCGACGACGTGCAGTTCATCCAGGGCAAGTCGATCCAGGCCGAGTTCGGCCACACCATCAACGCGCTGATCGATGCCGGCCGCCAGGTCGTCGTCGCCTCCGACCGGCCGCCGACGGAGCTCGAGGCCCTGGACGAGCGCGTGCGCTCGCGGCTCGCCGGCGGCCTGGTGGTCGAGATCGGGATGCTCGACGAGCAGCTGCGCGCCTCGATCCTCTCCGCCCGGCTCGCCGCGGTGCGGGTGGCGCATCCGAGCTTCGAGGTCTCGCCGGCGGTGGCGACCTACGTGGCGCGCGCGATCACCGCCAACGGCCGCGACCTCGAAGGCGCCGTGAACCGGCTGCTGGCCCACGCCACGCTCACCGGCACCGCCGTGACCATGGAGACCGCCGAGACCGCGATCCGCGACCTCGTGAAGAACCGCGAGCCCAAGCGCATCAAGATCGAGGACATCCAGAAGCTCGTCGCCTCGCGCTACAACGTCTCGCGCTCCGACATCCTCAGCGAGCGCCGCACCGCCGCCGTGGTGAAGCCGCGCCAGATCGCGATGTACCTGTCGAAGGTGCTGACGCTGCGCTCGCTCCCCGAGATCGGCCGCCGCTTCGGAGGCCGCGACCACACCACGGTGCTCCACGCCGTGCGCAAGATCGAGAAGCTGATCGGCGAGGACACGGTGCTCGGCGACGAGGTCGAGCTCCTGAAGCGCATGCTCCAGGATTGATCGCGCCTTCTCCCCCGGCGGGGAGGACGGCACGGGGGCGGGCCGCGCGCCCGCCCATACCCTGTGCGGGGACGAATCGCGCCCTTGCCTTCGCGGCGGCCCTTCGCCAAGCTGAACGGCCAAACTCCGAACCCGCCGGCCGCGGCGGCGTTCGAGCACGGTCCTTCGAGCATTCAGAGTACTGCGATGAGAGTCACTGTCGAGCGTGCGGCCCTCCTACGGTCGCTCGGCCACGTGCACCGCGTCGTGGAGCGGCGCAACACGATCCCGATCCTGTCGAACGTGCTGCTGCGCGCCACCGACGGCGGCCTGCAGCTGCGAGCGACCGACCTCGACATCGAGGTGACCGAGACCGTGCCGGCCGACGTCAGCGATCCCGGCGCCACCACCGTGCCGGCGCACGTCATCTACGACATCGTGCGCAAGCTGCCCGAGGGGGCGCAGGTCTCGCTGGAGACCGGCGGCGAATCCGGCCAGATGACGATCCGCTCCGGCCGCTCGCGCTTCGCGCTCGGCGCGCTGCCCGAGGGCGACTTCCCGGACCTCGCCGCGGGCGAGCTGCCGCACAGCTTCCACATCGCGGCGTCCGACCTCAAGCGGCTGATCGAGAAGACCCAGTTCGCGATCTCCACCGAGGAGACGCGCTACTACCTCAACGGCATCTACCTCCACACCATCGAGTCCGAGGGGCTGAAGCTCCGTGCGGTGGCCACCGACGGCCACCGGCTCGCCCGCGTCGAGATCGACGCGCCGGAGGGCAGCGCCGGCATGCCGGGCATCATCGTGCCGCGGAAGGCGGTCGCCGAGATCCAGAAGCTCGTCGACGACGGCGGCGACAGCGTCGCGATCAACCTCTCGCCGGCCAAGATCCGCCTGCGCTTCGCTTCGGGCGTGACGCTGATCTCGAAGTTGATCGACGGCACCTTCCCCGACTACCAGCGCGTGATCCCGGCCGGGAACGACAAGCGCCTCACGGTGGAGCGCGACGCCTTCGCCCGCGCCGTCGACCGGGTCTCGACGATCTCGTCGGAGCGCGGCCGCGCGGTGAAGCTCGGCCTGCAGGAAGGGCGCCTCTCGCTCTCGGTCAACAACCCGGATTCGGGCAGCGCCACGGAGGAGCTCGACGTCGACTACGAGGCCGCCGGCCTCGATATCGGCTTCAACGCCCGCTACCTCCTCGACATCACCGGCCAGCTCGAAGGCGACACCGCCCTGTTCAAGCTCGCCGACCCGGGCTCGCCGACCCTGATCCAGGACCGCGAGGGCGCCTCCGCGCTCTACGTGCTGATGCCGATGCGGGTGTGAGCCGTCGCCGCGCGGACCCCGAGATGCGGACATGACGGCGGCCCGTTTCATCGCGATTGCCGCCGTCGCTGTTCTCTCTGCGCTTTCGTTATGGGCGAATGGACCGTTCTCCGCGCTCGATCGGCTACCGATGCAATGGAGCCTGTCGGGCGAGGTGAACTGGAGTGCGCCTCGGCCGCTGGCTCTCGCCTTCGTGCCGGTGCTGGCGGCCATCCTGATGGCGATCGATCTTTGGGTTCATCGCCGAAATGCTCGCTTGGCACGCCGCAACACGGCCATTCACGCCGTCGGGTTCCTGATTGCCTATGGCTTCTATCTGGGCCTGCTTTTCCGCTTTGTGCCGACCATCGACGGTCCGGCTCTACCCTGAGAAGTGGGCTTTGGTCAGGATGCGAGAGCCACGTTATAGGGTCTTGCCCAACGTCCCGGCGCTCGAAAATCTGAAACAGATCGTCTGTGATTAGGCCCGAAGCTGACATCGGTCTGGAGCCAGAGCAAGGCGCCCAGCGCCTCACCCGCCTGACCGTCCGCGACTTCCGCAACCACGCCGACCTCGACCTGCCGCTGTCGTCGCGCTTCGTCGCGCTCGTCGGCGAGAACGGGGCGGGCAAGACCAACATCCTGGAGGCGGTCTCGCTGTTCGCCCCCGGGCGCGGGCTCCGGCGGGCCGAGTTCGCCACGATGGCGCGCAAGGACGGCCCCGGCGGGTTCGCCGTCTCGGTGACGCTGGCGCGCGACGGGGCCGAGCATCGCCTCGGCACGGGCTGCGAGCCGCCGGGCTTCGACGGGCGCACCAGCCGGCTCTGCCGGGTCGACGGGGCCGGCGCGCCCTCCCCCGTCGCCTTCTCGGAGTTCGTGCGCGTGGTCTGGCTGACGCCGGACCTCGACGGGCTGTTCCGCGGGCCCGGCGGCGACCGCCGCCGCTTCCTCGACCGCCTCGTCCTCGCCGTCGATTCCGGCCACGGCGCCCGCGTCTCGGCGATGGAGCGGGCGCTGCGCTCGCGCAACCGGCTGTTGGAAGAACGCTCGAACGACGGCCGCTGGCTCGACGCGATCGAGCGCGAGGTCGCCGAGCTCGGCGTCGCCGTGGCGCTGGCCCGGCGCGAGACCACCGAGCGCCTCGACCGGCTGATCCACGAGACCCGCGACGACGCGCAGCCGTTTCCCTGGGCGGCCCTGCGCCTGGAGGGCGACCTCGACGACCTCGTGGCGGTGTGGCCGGCGTTGGAGGCGGAAGACCGCTTCCGCCTTGCGCTCGCCCGCGGCCGCGCGCGCGACCGGGCCGCCGGGCGCACGCTCTCCGGCCCGCAGACCAGCGACCTCGTGGTCCGCCACGGCCCCAAGGACGTGCCCGCCGCGACCGCCTCGACCGGCGAGCAGAAGGCGCTGCTGATCGGCCTCGTGCTGGCCCACGCCCGGCTTGTGCGGGCAATGAGCGGGATCGCGCCGCTGATCCTCCTCGACGAGGTCGCCGCCCACCTCGACCCGCGTCGGCGCGCCGGCCTGTTCGAGGCGCTCGACGCGCTGCCGGGACAGGTGTTCATGACGGGCGCCGATCCGTCGATGTTCGACGGTCTCGGCGAGGCCGCCGAAATCGTGCGGATCGGGTGATCGCCTCGGGCGACTTCGCCTCAGCCTGCCGCCGAGTGGATATCGGTCTGCGGGAAGTCGTCGCCGATAAAGAGGAGCGGGACGTCATGGACCCGCGCGCAGGCATAGGCGAAGCAGTCACCCATGTTCAGTCGGGCCGGGTGGCCCCGCCCCTTGCCGAAGCGGGCATAGGCGGCAAGTGCGCCGCGCGCTTCCTCGTCGCCGAGAGCGACGATCCGGATGCCCGCGAGATCGAGAAACGCGTAGGTCTCCGTCTCGGCAGCTTCGATCGCGAGCGCGTTTTTTCGGGCGAGCGCGCTCGCGGTCTCGAAGATGGCCAGCGCGGACGTGATCGGATCGCGCGCTGCTTTGATGGCCCGCGCCAGTGACGCGTGTCCGGGCTCGCCGGCGAGGATCGCGACGATCGCCGAGGCGTCGACGAACATCAGGGCTCGCCGTTCAACGCGTCGAAGAACGCCTTGTCGGCCTCCAGCCCGGTTTGCGGATGGGCCGCGATGCGATCCTGGATCAGCTTGATCCCGTCCAGGAACGCGGTCAGCGACGCATCGCGCCGTTGCAACTCGTTGGCGAGCGCCATACGCACGGCTTCCGTCTTGCTGACGCGTGCGGCCGAGGCCAGCGTCTCCGCCAACCGGTTCACTTCTTCGCTTCGGATATTCAGGGGCATCGCCCTCGCCTCCGTGTAGACGCGTGAACGCTAGTGTATACACAACTCTCCGGCAAGCGGCCGCCTCACCTGGGACAGGCATGACCTCACGACTCTACGACGCGCGGCGCGCCCTCAAGACCACCTTCGGCTACGACGACTTCCGCCCCGGCCAGGACGAGGTGATCGAGGCGGTGCTGTCAGGGGCGGACGTGTTCGCGGTGATGCCCACGGGCTCGGGCAAGTCCATGACCTACCAGTTGCCGGCGCTGGTCGAGGATTCGCTCACCGTCGTTGTCTCGCCGCTGATCGCGCTGATGCACGACCAGGTGCAGCAGATGCGCGGCTTCGGGGTCGCGGCCGCGACGCTCAACTCGTCGGTGGCCGAATCCGTCTCGCGCGAGACCTGGCGGATGATCCGCGCGAACGAGCTGCGCCTGCTCTTCGTCTCGCCCGAGCGGCTGCTGATGGACGGCTGCATGGACGCGCTGCGCGGCGCCGGCGTCCGCCGGCTCGCGGTCGACGAGGCGCATTGCGTCTCGCAATGGGGCCACGACTTCCGGCCCGAGTATCGCGCCCTGTCGCGGGCGCGCGAGGCGCTCGGCGACGTCCAGACCGTGGCGCTGACGGCGACCGCCGACAAGGCGACGCGGGCCGAAATCGCCGAGCGGCTGTTTCCGGAAGGGCGCGACCTCAGGACCTTCGTGCACTCCTTCGATCGGCCGAACATCGGCCTGACCTTCGCCGCCAAGGACAACCCGACCCGGCAGATCGAGCGCTTCCTCAAGCACCGCCGCTCCGAGAGCGGGATCATCTACTGCTCGTCGCGCAAGCGCACCGAGCAGCTGGCCGAGAGCCTGAAGAAGGACGGCTTCAACGCGCTGGCCTACCATGCCGGCCTCGACCAGGGCACGCGGATGCGCAACCAGGACACCTTCCTGCAGGAGGACGGCGTCGTGATGACCGCGACGGTGGCCTTCGGGATGGGCATCAACAAGCCGGACGTGCGCTTCGTCTGCCACGCCGACATGCCGGGCAACGTCGAGGGCTACTACCAGGAGATCGGCCGGGCCGGCCGCGACGGGCTGCCCGCCGACACCCTGACCCTCTACGGCCTCGACGACATGGCGCTGCGCCGCCGCCAGATCGACGAGAAGGAGGTGCCGGACGAGCGCCGCCGCGTCGAGCGGCGCAAGCTCGAGGCCATGATCTCGCTGTGCGAGGGCGCGGCCTGCCGCCGGCAGTCGCTGCTCGCCTACTTCGACGAGGCCAGCGGCCATTGCGGCCGGTGCGACCTCTGCCGCGGCGGCGTCACGCTGGTCGACGGCACGGTCTCGGCCCAGAAGATCCTCTCGGCGATCGTGCGCACCGGGCAGCGCTACGGCGCGGCCTACGTCTGCGACGTCGTCCACGGCAAGGCGAGCGAGCCGATCCGCCGCAACGGCCACGAGCAGCTCAAGACCTTCGGCGTCGGCGCCGACAAGCCGGTCGCCGCCTGGCGGGCGATCCTGCGCCAGCTCTTCGCGGCCGGCGCGGTGGCCGAGAACGGCGACGGCTACGGCGGCCTCACCATGACCGACAAGGGCGAGGCGATCCTGTTCGGCCGCGAGCCGGTGGAACTCCGCCCCGACCCGGAGCCGAAATCCGCCGAGCCGCGCGAGCGCCGCCGCGCGGGCGCCGTGCGCGACGCAGGCTCGGACGACCTGAGCCCCGCCGACGAGGCCCTGTTCCAGCACCTCCGGGGCCTGCGCGCCACGATCGCGCGCACGGAGAACATCGCCGCCTTCATGGTGTTTCCCGACCGGACGCTGATCGAGATGGCCAAGGGCAAGCCGGTGGACCTCTACGCGCTGCGCACCGTCCACGGCGTCGGCGAGCGCAAGCGCGAGGCCTACGGCGACCGGTTCGTCGCGGCCATCGCCGAGTTCCTGGCGCATCCCCCGGCCGCGTGAGCGGCGGGAATCGGTCTTTTCGCTCGTCTCGGGGCCGCGCCGTCGTGTAGGGAGCCGGAATCCCTTGCCAGCACCAGCGCCGGAACGCGTCGTCATTCCCCAGTCCAGCGACACGGCCGCGGCCGACCTGCCCACGGTCGAGCGGCCCGCAACCGATCGGCCGGGCACGACCACGCGCCAGGTCTTCTACCTGCCCGGCTTCGACCCGCGCCAACCGGAGACCTACTGGGGCCTCTTCCGCCGCGAGAGCCGGCTGACGGCGGCGCGCCGCGGCGTCGACATCGCGGTCGGCGAACCGTCGCGCAGCGCCGACCGCCTGAGCCTCGACTGGACCGTGCAATCCGGCGCCACCCGCACGCGCTACGGCCTGCTGCGCTGGGACGACATCGTCCGCGCCCGCTTCCCGCGCGCCAACTGGCGGCGCCTGGGCACGGTGCCGGCCCTGCTGTGGCGGCTTCGGCGCTCGGGCTACGAGCGCCGCCTGCGCCGCGAGGCGCGCAGCTTCGCCATGGTGATCTTCGGGGTCCAGTACCTGTTCCTGCTGTTCGTCGCCCTGAGCCTCGCGCTCGGCGCCCTCCTGCCGCCGGCGCTGCCGGCGGGCTGGCGGCCCTGGTCCTGGCTCGCGGTGCCGGTCGCGGCCTACGCGATCCTGGCCGGCATCATGGCGCTCACACGCGGCAAGCCGTTCTACTGCGCCCACCTCGTCGACGACACAGCCTTCACCCACGAGCACGCGGCGGGACGCGAGCCGCGGATGCCCGACCGCCTCGACGCGATGGCCGCGCGCATCGCCGCCGCGGAGGGGACGGCCGACGAGATCGTGGTGGTCGGCCATTCCTCCTCGAGCTTCCTCGGAATCGAGGTGCTCGACCGCATCCTGGCGGCCGACCCGGCCTTCGGCACCCGCGACACCCCGGTCTCGTTCGTGACGCTCGGCAGCGTGATTCCCTGGATCGCCCTCGACCGGCCGGCCGTGGCGTTCCGGGCGGCGCTCGCGCGGTTCGCCGCTGCCGACCACATCCGCTGGCTCGACGTGCGCGCCCCCTGGGACTGGCTGTCGATCCACCTGCGCGATCCGCTCACCGCCTCCGACGTGCCCTCCCCCGACCGGACGCGCCCGGCGACGCGCTACGTCCGCCTCGAAGACCTGATCGAGGACCGCTTGATCCGGGGGCGGCGCTTCAATTTGTTCCAGATGCACTTCCAGTTGTTGATGTCGAGCCTGGACACGGAGGGGTTCGACTACGTCGCCCTCGTCTCGGGCGCGGAACCGGTGCACGCGGCGATCGACCGCCGCCGCAGGGCGAAGCCCGGAAGCGCATCCGAGGCCGACGCGGACGCGCCGGCCCGGGCCTGAGCGCTTCGACCCCGGTACGGTCCCGCCCGGATGCGCGATCGAATGTTGCCAGGGCGGGCGCTTACCCTCTAGAGCCGTGGCGACCCCCGAGCCGGCGCCTACCTCACCGATGGGCACCTTCTCATCGGGACCGGATTTTCGTCGAGACCGCCGCATGTTCCGCAACGACGTCCCGATCACGCCCGAGCTCGTCCGCCAGCATGGCCTGACGCCGGACGAGTACCAACGCTTCCGCGGGCTGATCGGGCGCGACCCGACGCTGACCGAGCTCGGCATCGTCTCGGCGATGTGGAACGAGCACTGCTCGTACAAGTCCTCGCGCAAGCACCTGCGCGGTCTGCCGACGACGGGCCCCTGGGTGATCCAGGGCCCGGGCGAGAATGCCGGCGTCATCGACATCGGCGACGGGCTCGCCTGCGTCTTCAAGATGGAGAGCCACAACCACCCGAGCTTCATCGAGCCCTACCAGGGCGCGGCGACCGGCGTCGGCGGCATCCTGCGCGACGTGTTCACGATGGGCGCGCGCCCGATCGCGGCGCTCAACGCCCTGCGCTTCGGCTCGCCCGACCATCCCCGCACCCGGCACCTCGTCTCGGGCGTGGTCGCCGGCATCGGCGGCTACGGCAACTCGTTCGGCGTGCCCACGGTGGGCGGCGCCGTCGGCTTCCACCCGCGCTACGACGGCAACATCCTGGTCAACGCCATGGCGGTGGGCCTCGCGAAGGCCGACGCGATCTTCTACGCGGCGGCCTCCGGCGTCGGGAACCCGATCGTCTACCTCGGCTCCAAGACCGGTCGCGACGGCATCCACGGCGCCACCATGGCGTCGGCCGAGTTCGACGCCGAGACCGAATCGAAGCGTCCGACCGTGCAGGTCGGAGACCCCTTCGCCGAGAAGCTCCTGCTCGAGGCCTGCCTGGAGCTGATGAAGTCCGGCGCGGTCATCGCGATCCAGGACATGGGCGCGGCCGGGCTCACCTGCTCGGCGGTCGAGATGGGCGCCAAGGGGGATCTCGGCGTCGAGCTCGACATCGAGAAGGTGCCGGCCCGCGAGGCGGGCATGACCCCCTACGAGATGATGCTCTCGGAGAGCCAGGAGCGCATGCTCATGGTGCTCAAGCCCGGCATGGAGGCCGAGGCCGAGGCGATCTTCGTGAAGTGGGGCCTCGACTTCGCGGTGATCGGCAAGACCACCGACACCCTGCGCTTCGTGGTGAAGTGGCACGGCGACGTGGTCGCCGACCTGCCGATCAAGGAGCTCGGCGACGAGGCGCCGCTCTACGACCGGCCCCACATCGCCAACACGCACCTGCCCGAGATCCACGCCGCGGACGTGGCCGCGCCCGCTTCGCTGACCGAGGCGCTGAAGCGCCTCGTCGGCTCGCCCGAGCTGTGCTCGAAGCGCTGGGTCTACGAGCAGTACGACCACTTCATCGGCGGCAACACCGTGCAGAAGCCCGGCGGCGACGCGGCGATCGTCCGCGTCGAGGACGGCCCACGCGGGCTGGCCCTCACCGCGGACGTGACGCCGCGCTATTGCGAGGCGGACCCCGTCGAGGGCGGGCGGCAGGCCGTGGCCGAGGCGTGGCGCAACATCACCGCCGTCGGCGGCCGGCCGCTCGCGATCACCGACAACCTCAATTTCGGCAACCCGGAAAAACCCGAGGTGATGGGCCAGCTCGTCGGCTGCATCCAGGGCATCGGCGAGGCCTGCAAGGCGCTCGACTTCCCCGTCGTGTCCGGCAACGTCTCGCTCTACAACGAGACCAACGGCGTCGGCATCCTGCCGACCCCGACCATCGGCGGCGTCGGCGTGCTCGACGACGTGGCGCGCCACGCCACCATCGCCCTGAAGCGCGCGGGCGACGTGCTGGTGCTGGTCGGCGCGGCCGAGGGCTGGCTCGGGCAGTCGATCTACCTGTCGGTGATCGAGGGTCGCGAGGAGGGCGCGCCGCCCCCCGTCGACCTGTCGCTCGAGCGCCGCAACGGCGACTTCGTCCGCGGGCTGATCGTCTCGGGACAGGTCGACACCGTCCACGACCTCTCCGACGGCGGCCTCGCGGTGGCGTTGGCCGAGATGGCAATGGCCGGCTCGTTCGGCGCGACGCTGCCCGAGGCCCCCGAGGGCATGCCGGCCCACGCCTACCTCTTCGGCGAGGACCAGGCCCGCTATCTCGTCGCCGTGCCGGCCGAGGTCGCGACCGACATCCTCTACGCCGCCTCGGCGCAGGGCATCGACGCCTCGGTGGTCGGCGTCGTCGAGGGCGACGGTTTGACCCTGCCGGGCGGGCAGACCATACCCGTCGCCGAGCTTCGTGAGGCGCACGAAGGCTGGCTGCCGGCCTACATGGCGAGCCTGCCGGCCGCTGCCTGAACCCCGACCAAGGAACCGACCGATGCCGATGGACGCGCGCGAGATCGAGCGGATGATCGTCGAGGCCCTGCCCGACGCCAAGGTGGAGATCAAGGATCTCGCCGGCGACGGCGACCACTACGCCGCCACGGTGCTGTCGGCGGCGTTCAAGGGCAAGACCCGCGTCGCCCAGCACCAGATGGTCTACGGCGCGCTCCAGGGGCGGATGGGGGGCGTGCTCCACGCCCTTGCGCTGACGACGGGCGTCCCGCAGGATTAGTCGCCGCAGCGGTGGTGCCGATGGACCAGCCGAGCCTCTACGACGACCACACGGTGACGTGGGCCGACCAGCAGGTCGCCGCGTTGCGGTCCCTCGCGACGCGCCCCGAGCTGTCGAACGTCCTCGATTGGGAGAACGTCGCCGAGGAGATCGAGGGCGTGGGCCGGTCCGAGATCGATCGCGTCGAGAGCGCGATGTCCCAGATGCTGATCGACGTGCTGAAATATGCCTCCGCGCCGGCTGCGCAGTCGACCCGTTCCTGGCGCAAGGAGGTCCTGGTCTTCCAGGCCTCGGCGCAGCGGAACTCTCGTCCCTCCCTGCGCCAGAGGATCGATTGGGAGCGCCTCTCGGCGAACGCCAAAACGATCGCCGACGCCTCGCTCGACGTCTTCGGCGACAGGCTGCTCGGCGGACTGCCGGACCGGATGCCCTTCACCCCCGAGGAGATGTCGTCGGACGGTTTCGACATGGACCGCGCCCTGGAACGTCTCGCCGAGGTGTTGAAAGCGCGCCCCGACCATCATTAGATCACCCTTGCAGATCAAGGACCGAAACCCATGACCGACGTCAACGCAAGCATCGAGAACGAGATCAAGTCCCAGGACGTGGTCGTGTTCATGAAGGGCACGCCCACCATGCCGCAATGCGGCTTCTCGGGGCAGGTCGTGCAGATCCTCAACTACCTCGAAGTGCCGTTCAAGGGCGTGAACGTGCTGGCCGACGCCGGCATCCGCGACGGCATCAAGGCCTTCTCCAACTGGCCGACCATCCCGCAGATCTACGTGAAGGGCGAATTCGTCGGCGGCTGCGACATCACCCGCGAGATGTTCCAGTCGGGCGAGCTGCAGACCTTCCTGGCCGAGAAGGGCATCCCGGTGAAGTCCGCCGCCGCCTGACGGGCCGCGCGACCGGACGACGACGAAGGGCGCCCCGGCGCCCTTTTTCGTGTCCGCTCCCGAGAAACGTTCGCGCATGCCGCGGCTTGAGCCCAGGGAGGGGATCGGGGGCGACATCCGGAGGTGCTGCGGCATGCACGACGTCATCATCGTGGGCGGCGGCCCGGCGGGCCTCAACGCCGCCCTGATCCTCGGGCGCTGCCGCCGCCGGGTCCTGCTCGTCGACCAGGGCACGCCGCGCAACGCCGCCGCCCGGTTGACCTGGGGCGTCTTCACCCGCGACGGCACGCCGCCCGACGAACTCCGGGCCCTCGCCCGCGCCGACCTCGCACGCTACGACACCGTCGAACTTTGCGACGGCGAGGCGATCGGGGCCGAAGCGGTCGCGGACGGGTTCGCGATCACGCTCGCCGACGGGCGCCGCGAATCCGCCCGCCGCCTGATCCTCGCCACCGGGTTGCACCAGGATCTGCCGGCGATCCACGGCTTCGCGCGCTACTGGGGCGCGGGCGTCCATTCCTGCCCCTATTGCGACGGCTACGAGCGGCGCGACAGCCCCATCGCCGCCTACGCCCACGGCCCGGTCGCCAAGGGGTTCGCCCTGGAGCTGACGGCGTGGAGCCGCGACGTGACGCTGTGCACCGACGGCCACCCGACCGAACTCTCCGACGACGACCGCGCCCGCCTTGCGCGCAACGGGGTCCGGCTGGTCGAGGCGCCGATCGCACGCCTCGACGGCGACGCCGAGGGGCCGACGCACCTCGCCTTCGCCGACGGCACCGCCCTGCCCTGCCGCGCGGTGTTCCTGATGCCGACGGGCTGTCTGCCCTCGACGCTCATCACGCAGCTCGGCTGCACCCTGAACGAGGCCGGCGTGGTGCCGACCCGCGAATACGAGAAGACCAACGTGCCCGGGCTCTACGTCGCCGGCGACGCCTCGCGCCGGGTGCAGTTCGCGGTCGTCGCCGCCGCGGAGGGCGCGATGGCGGCGTTCGCGGTCAACACCGAGCTGCTGCGCGAGGACACCCGCTGATCGCGCAGGCGTGCAACGGATGCTTTTCCGGCAGGCAGCGCGGCACGCGCACCGCGCGCGACGACCTGCGACGGCGTTCTACCCAGGTGCGTAGTCTGGAAATCGCTCCCTGCTGCAAGTCGGCGTGCGATCTCGCACCATGGCCGGGCCGCCGCAATGCAATGATGAAAAAAGAGTTTCGATCCTCAAAGGTTCGGAACTTGTTCAGCTTGTCCCCGTTACTCCCGCACGGTCCAGTTCTTCTGGGCCGTCGGTGCCGACGCTCCGCTGTCTCTGCAAGGCCGGTCATGCCCGTCTTCGACGCCAAGAACCTCGGGTCCCAGTTCGAAGGCCAAGCCCTTCTCGCGGCCATCCTGCACCCGACGCGCACCGCACAGACCCGCGCCCTCACGCATGGCCGCCAGCGCGCCGAGCGCGCCGCGATCATGGCCGACCCGATGACGATCGAGCATCGCTTCCCGGTCGGCGCCGGCACCCTCACCCCGACGCCGATCGCCTCGAGCTGACGGTTTTCACCGCGCCCTACCAGGGCTGCGGCGTGACCAGGCCCTGACGCGTCACCACCACCCATTCCCGCCCGCGCCGCTCGACGGCCTCGACCCGGCCGACGCCGGGGATCGAATCTCCGATCGCGACCTCGACGAGGCGGCGGCGGCGGTCCTCCAGCATGGCGGTGCCGTCGTATACGTCGCGCACGGCCCAGGACTCGATGATCGCGGGCTTCGGCTTGGGTTCGGTGATGCTTCCGGTCTGGACCGGCTCCGCCTTGGCGGCCGGTAGAGGAGCGGGCACGGGCGCCGGAGCGGTGGCTGCCGCCACCGTGCGCTTGTCCGCCTGCGCGGTCGTCGCCGCAAGGCGGGCGGCCTGCTCCTTCTCGGCCTGGTCGATGCGCTCGCCCAGGGCCGCGATCTTGGCCACCAGGGCCGTTTCCGTCTTGCCGACCTTCTCCGTCAGCGCGCCGCCGCGGACCTTCGCCTCGCTGCGGGCGGCCTCGGAGACTTCCTTGAGGGCGGCGACCGACTTGTCGAGGCGGTCGGAGGCGATGGCGACGCGCGAGGCCTCCAGCCGGTTGGCTTCGAGGGCCGCGTTGATCTCGGCCAGCACGACGCCCGTGCCCTCGGAACGGGGCGTCGCCAGCATCGCGGTGCCGGCGCCGAGCACCGTGCCGAGCGCGAGGGCGGCCCCGGCCAGACCCATCGCCACCCCGTCGAGGCGGCGGCCAACCTTGGCGGCCGTCGGCACGGTCGGCGCCGCCTTGGGCTTGCCACCGGAGACGGCAGCCTTCAGCAGCGCGTCCGGCGAGGCCTTCATGGCCTCCGCGGGCGAATCGATGTTCGTCGTCATGGCCCTCGCCTCCGCGTCCGGCATCTCTGTCGAAAGCTTTGGTTAAGGACGTTTGTTTACCGAAGGGTTACCGCCCCGCCGGGCCTCGTCGGCCCATTCCGCCTCCGGTCCCGTAGGCCCGCAGGCGTACGATGCGGCCGCTGCCCGACCCGGAGGTCAGGCCGCCAGCCCGCGCTTGCGCAGCAGCGGTCCGGTGCTCGGCAGGCGTCCGCGGAAGGCGGTGTAGGCCTCGCGCGGGTCGCGCAGGTTGCCGGCGCCGTAGACGTAGGTGCGAAGGCGCTTCGCGGTGGCCGGATCGAAGATGTCGCCGGCCTCGCGGAAGGCGTCGAACGCGTCGGCGTCCAGCACCTCGGACCAGAGATAGCTGTAGTAGCCCGCGGCATAGCCGTCGCCCGAGAAGATGTGCGCGAAGTGCGGCGTGCGGTGGCGCATGTTGATCTCGGACGGCATCGCGATGCGCTCCAGGGCGTCGGCCTCGAAGGCGCCCACGTCGAGGCCGTCCTCGCCCCCGGCCGAGAGGTGCAGGGTCATGTCGACGATCGCCGAGGAGGTGTATTCCACGGTGGCGAAGCCCTGGTTGAAGGTGCGGGCCGCGAGCAGCTTCGTCAGCAGCGCCTCCGGCATCGGCTCGCCGGTGCGATGGTGGCGGGCATGGGTCCGCAGCACCTCCGGCTGCTCCAGCCAATGCTCGTAGAGCTGCGAGGGCAGCTCGACGAAGTCGCCCGACACGGCGGTGCCGGCCAGCACCGGATAGGTCACGTCGGACAGGAGCCCGTGCAGGGCGTGGCCGAACTCGTGGAACAGGGTGCGTGCGTCGTCGAAGGACAACAGCGGCGCCTCGCCGGCCGGGGCCTTGGCGAAGTTCATCACGTTGACGATGATCGGCTTGACGTCGCCGGTGAGCCGCTCCTGCGAGCGGAAGGCGCTCATCCAGGCGCCGCTGCGCTTGGTCGGCCGCGCGAAGTAGTCGCCGAGGAAGGTGCCGACCTCCGAGCCGTCGGCGTTTCCGACGCGCCAGGCGCGCACGTCCGGGTGGTAGCGCGGCACGTCCGGGAGTTCGGCGAAGGTCAGGCCGAACAGGCGCGAGGCGGTGTCGAAGGCGGCATGGATCACCGAATCGAGCGGCAGGTACGCCTTGATCTCGCTCTCGTCGAGGTCGTGCTCGGCCCGCCGCAGCTTCTCGGCGTAGTGGCGCCAATCGTGGGCCTGGAGCGCGAAGTTGCCGCCCTCGGCCTGGACGATCGCCTGCAGCCGGTCGCGCTCGGCGCCGGCGCGCTTGAGGGCGGGGGTCCAGACCTCGCGCAGCAGGTCCATCGCCGCATCCGGGGTCGCCGCCATGGTGTCGTCGAGCTTGAAGTGGGCGAAGCTGTCGAAGCCGAGCAGCCGCGCCCGCTCGGCGCGGAGCTGTACGATCTCGCGGATGATGCCGCGGTTGTCGGTGTCGCCGCCGCCCTCGCCGCGGCGGATCCAGGCCTCGTAGGCGCGCTCGCGCAGGTCGCGCCGGGTCGAGGACACCAGGAACGGCTCGATCAGCGAGCGCGACAGGGTGACGACGTGGCTGTGCGCGCCGCCGCGCTCCTTGGCGGCGTCGGCGGCCGAGGCGACCAGGAAGTCGGGCAGGCCGGCGCGGTCCTCGGCGGCGTCCAGCGGCAGCAGGAAGCGGCTCTCGTCGGCGAGCAGGTTCTGGCTGAACTGGGTTCCGAGCTCCGACATCCGCGCGGCGATCTCGGCGACGCGCAGCTTGTCCTCCGGCCCGAGGTCGGCGCCCGCGCGGCGGAAGCGGGTGCGGTAGCGCGACAGCACCCGGCGCTCTTCGTCGCCCAGGCCTTCGGCGTCGGCGTCCACCGCGGAGATGCGCGCCCACAGCTCCGGGTTGAGGTAGATCGCGCTGCCGTGGCGCGAGAGCTTGGGGCCGATCGTCCGCTCGATCGCCTGCAGCTCGGGGTTCGTGTGGCTGCCGGTGAGGTTGTAGAACACCCCGGCGACCCGATCGAGGGCGAGGCCCGCCCGCTCCATCGCCGCGACGGTGTTGGAAAAGCTCGGCGCCGCGGCCTCGCCTGCGATCGCCGCGATCTCGGCGTCGTGCGCCGCCAGCGCCGCCTCGAAGGCCGGCAGGTAGTGCTCGGGCCGGATGCGCTCGAAGGGCGGAAGCTCGGCCGGCGTGCCCCAGGCCGCCTCGGAGAAGGGGTTGCCGGCCGGCAGGTCGGCGAGGCCGGGATTTTGCGCTGTCGTCATCTGAAGGTCTCGATGTCTCGCGCCGCGCGTCGGCTGGGGCCGCCGGAGGGCGGCGGTCGGATACGTGTCCACCTCAGATAGGACCGAACGCACGCTTCAGGAAGCCGACGCCGCGCGCGGTCGCGTCGGCATCCGTCGCCGGGTCGAAGGCGTGGCCCTGGTCCGGGTAGAGGTGGACGCGGCAGGTCCCGCCCGCCTCTTCCATCCGCAGCCGCAGGGTTTCCGGATGGCTCGGGCCGACGAGGGCGTCCCGCGCCCCGTGCAGCGCCAGCGCCGGCGGCAGGGCGAGGGGACCGGTACCGAGCTCCGGCGGCAGGAAGGTCGCGCGCAGCACCAGCGCCGCGTTCGCCCCCGGCGCCCGCGCGGCGAGCGCCAGCGCCAGGGCGCCGCCGAGCGAGCGGCCGACCAGGGCCACCGGGCCGGGGACCTGCGCCCGGACCGTCTCGAGGGCGTCGCGCCACGCACCGAAATGCCGGCTGATCCCCGAAAACCCGACCCGTGCCTCGCCGGTGCGGTCGAGATAGTGCGGCAGCAGCACCGCGAAGCCGGCATCCGCCAAGGCCGCGGCCTCGGCCCGGACCGGCCGGTCCGAGCCTGGCCCTTCGGCGTCGTGGAGCAGAATCACGGTCGCCGTGGCCGGGGCGTCCTTGCCGTGCGGCGCGAACCGCTCGATCGTGACGGGTCGTCCCTCGCACAGGATCGTGTCGCGGGTGACGACCGGATGGGGTGGATGGGTCATGGCGTCAGGTCGGTCTCGACGGTTCGCGGCGCTCGCGCTCGCCGGCACGACCCTGCTTGCCATGACGGCGGGACGGGATGCGAGGGCCCAGGATGCCAAGGCCTTGGACGTCAAGGCATTGGGCATCAAGGCGCAAACGCAGGCGCCCGAGGCGACCGTCCCCGTGCCGCCGCCGCTGCCGCCCGAGCGGCCCGCGGAGCTTAAGGCCGCGACCGCGCCGGGCGCGACCGTGAGCGACCCGCCGCGCCCGCCGGAGCGCCCGGCCGAGCTGACGCCGGCGACGCCCCCGGCTTCGGCGCCGGAGCCGAAACCCGCCGAGCCGCCCGCCCAGGCGGAGGTCAAACCCGGCGACAAGGTCGCCGACAAGCCCCCTGAGATGCCGGTCCCGCCGCCGCTTCCCCCGGAGCGGCCGGCCGAGTCGTCGGGCGAGGCGGCGCTCGCCCTCAAGGTCGCGGCGCCCGACGACGCCGCCTGCCGTGTGCGGCTGAAGCGCCTCGGCGCCGCGTTCGAGCCGCTGCCGGCGATCGTCAACGGGCAATGCGGCACGCCGCTGCCGCTGAAGCTGACGGGTCTGGCCGACGTGGCGCTGCCGCAGCCGGCGACCCTGACCTGCGCCGCCGCCGAGGCGCTGGCGCGCTGGACGACCGAGGTCCAGGTCGCGGCCGAGCGCGAGCTGAAGCAGCCGCTGGCGGGGATCGCGATCGGCACCTCCTACGAGTGCCGCGGGCAGAACCACGACGTCGAGGCCAAGCTCAGCGAGCATGCCTTCGCCAACGGCGTCGACGTGATGAGCTTCACCTTCGCCGGCCGTCCGGCGATCGCCGTCGGGGCGATGGCCGACGGGTCGGCCGAGGGCCGCTTCCTCGATGCGGCGCGGTCGCGGGCCTGCGGGTTCTTCCGCACGGTGCTCGGCCCCGGCTCCAACGCGGCGCACGCCAACCACTTCCATCTCGACGAGCGCGAGCGGGCGGCCGGGCGCCGGCTGTGCCAGTGAGCTGTGCCAGCGGGGCCGTTCGCGAAAACCTGATGCCGCCGTGCCGTTTGGCGCGGAACGCCCACCCGTCGCCGACGCTTGATCGCCGTGGAGCGAACCGGCTCCGGGAGCCTCGACCATGACGTGCGGATTGACGACGCGGACCAGCCTCGCGGTCATCGCCCTGGCCTGCCTTGCCGTCCCCGGCGTCGCGGCGGCCCAGGGTTCGGGCAAGGGGTCGGGCAAGGACGAGCCTGCGCCGCCGAGCGCGCAGGCGATCCGGGACGCGACCTTCGCCGAGCCCCTCAAAGACGGCAAGAAGGGTGCAAGCCAGGACGAGACCAAGAAATCCGCCGCGTCGAAGGCGGACGACCAGCCCGATCCGCTGACGATCAAGGTGCAGGTTCTGCTCGACCGGGCGCGGTTCTTCCCCGGTGCGATCGACGGGCGTGACGGCGAGAACCTGCAAGGCGCGCTCTCGGCCTACGCGGTGGCGCAGGGCCTGCCCGCGACGAAGACGCTGACCAAGGACGTCTTCGACAAGCTCGCCGGCGCCGGCGGCGACCCGGTGGTGACCGACTACACCATCACCGAGGCGGACGCGGCCGGCCCCTACGTCGAGAAGATCCCGCCCAAGATGGAGGCGCAGGCCGACCTCGAGTCGATGGGCTACACCAACCCGCGTGAAATGCTGGCCGAGCGCTTCCACATGAGCCGCGACCTCCTGAGCCAGCTCAACCCGGACAAGCCGCTGGACAAGGCCGGTACGGTGGTCCTGGTCGCCGGCGTCCAGCCGATGAGCCTCGACAAGCCCAAGGCCAAGGACCTGCCGCGGGAGCCGAAGGTCGACCGCGTCGAGGTCGACAAGAGCAGCCGCGACGTGCGCGCCTTCGACAAGGCGGGCAAGCTCCTGGCCTATTACCCCGCCTCGATCGGCAGCGAGGAGAAGCCTGCGCCGAGCGGCGAGACCAAGGTGAAGGGCGTCGCCTTCGACCCATCCTACACCTACGATCCGAAGTATCGCTTCAAGGGCGTGAAGACCCACAAGAAGTTCTCGATCCGCCCCGGCCCGAACAACCCCGTCGGCCTGGTCTGGATCGACCTCGCGATCCCCTCCTACGGCATCCACGGCACGCCGGAGCCCGAGAAGGTCGGCAAGACCGAGTCGCACGGCTGCATCCGCCTGACCAACTGGAACGCCCGCGACCTCGCCGCCCACGTCTCGCGCGGGGCGAAGGTGTCGTTCAAGGAGGATTAGCGGTCAGGCGGCCGAGAGGTGATCGAGCTCCGCACCGGTCGAACGGTGCTCGGACGCATCGAGGATCTCGACCGCCACGATCCGTCCGGCCGCATCGAGATCGATGATGAGGCCGGGACGGACTTCCTCGCTCTCGACCACCGGAGCATCCGCGAAGCGGACGTAGAGCGCATCGGTCTCAGCGTCATACCGCGACTTCACGTGGGAGCCTCCGGCTGCGATCGAGGAAATCGGTGGTGATGCGCACCCCGCCCTCCGTGGGGACGTATACCACGCGGAGTATCCGTCCGTCGCGCTCCGGGACCGAGCGATAGGCGCGGATGCGTTCGGGGTGTTTCGGGTCCGGTTCGGCGACCTCCGGCTCCGTCACGGTGCGTTCGATCCACATGCGTTCCAGGGCACGATCCGCCAAGTTGTCGAGGGCGTGCGTTGCGTCAGTGATCCGCACGCGCCCTCCCCCCGCCGCGACGCAGGCAAGCGCCGTCAACGACGGCGCCGTCGAGACGTTATTGCTTTGATATCATAAAAATTCCTACGGACGCGAACCCTTGCGTGTCCGAGCGCGCTACCGCCGCAACACGCCCGCGACCGCGACCATCGCCGCATCGCACAGGAAGGCCAAGGCCGCGGTGGCGGCGGCGCCCTGCAGCATCGGCACGGTGTTCTGGTTCTGCAGGCCGGCGACGATCGGCGTGCCGAGCGTCGCGGCGCCCGCCAGCGCGCCGACCGCGGCCACCGCCACCGCGAGGACGAGGGCCGTGCGCAGGGTCTCGACGATCGCGGGCACGGCCAGCGGCAGCTCGATCCGCGTCAGGGTCTGGCGGGCGGTGAGGCCGAGCGCGGTGGCGGCCTCGCGCGCCTCGGCCGGCACCGCCTCCAGGGCGCCGACCGTGCCGCGAAGCGTCGGCATGATCCCGTAGAACACCAGCGCCAGAAGGGTCGGCGGGCCGCCGAAGCCGAGCACCGGCAGGGCCAGCGCCACCACGACCACCGGCGGCACCGCCTGGGCGGCGGCCGCGAGGGTGTCGACGCCGCCGCGGAGCGAGCCCGCACCGGGCCGGGTCGCGAGGATGCCGAGGCCGATGCCGGCGGTCGCGACCAAGGCGAGACCGGTCGCCGCGAGGATCAGGTGCTGGAGCGCCAGCGCCGCGAGGTAGCCGGGCGTCAGAGCCCGCCGCGGCGCCTCGCCGAGGCCTGCGACGATCGCCGAGGCGACGGCCGGGTGACTGAGGGCTGCAAGCACCAGGCCTGCGACGAGCGCCCCGAGGGCCGGGCGCAGGGCGCGACGGACGCTCATGCCGTCCTCCGCACGCGGTCCTCGACGCGGCTCAACGCCCGCTCGACGGCCAGAGACAGCACGACGATCGGGATCGCCCCGAGCAGGATCAGGTCCGGGGCGAACTGCGCCATGCCGTCGAAGACGATGCCGCCGAGGCCGCCCGCCCCGACGAGCGCCCCGAGCGTCGCGAGCCCGATCGCCTGGACGCAGGCGACGCGGAGCGCCCCGATCAGGATGCCGGCACCGATCGGCAGCCGCACCTCGAAGAGGATCTTGCGCGGGGTGAGGCCCAGGGCCTCGGCCGCGTCGAGGGTGGCCGGGTCGGGCGCCGCGAGCGCCAGGGCGAGGCCGCGCCACAGGGGGAGCAGCAGGTAGGCGGCGATGCCGACGAGCGCCGGAGCCGGCCCGAGGGCGCTGAAGCCGGCTTCGCGCAGGGACGGGACCGCCCGCAGCAGGCCCGAGGCCAGCGCGACCAGGGCGCCGAGCAGCGCCACCGCCGGCACCACCTGGATGCCGCCGACCAGGATCGCGACGAGGCCCTGTCCGCGCCGCCACAGCGACAGCAGTACGGCGCCGCAGACCGCCATCAGCACCGCGCCGCCGGAAAGCAGCAAGTGCCGCACCAGGGCCCCGCCGACGGCAGGGCCGCGCGCCGCGAACTCGACGGCGAGCGACAGGCTCCCCAGCGCCCCGGCCGCGTAGCCGACGCCGACGAAGGCGAGGACGGCCACCGCCAGCCCCGCGCCCAGCCCGGGGACGGCCATGCGCCCGGACAGGTGGGCGAGCCCGCCCGCGAGAAGCGCCAGCCCCGC